>JAGHDR010000099.1 GCA_021159825.1 Deltaproteobacteria bacterium
CATCGGAGAATGTTGCTGAAGCCCTCGATACGCTGCCCGGCGTTTTTTTATCCGTGGGGACCAAAAACGAGCAGAATTATTCGGTCAGGGGATTTGATCAACGATATGTCCCGATATTTTTCGATGGCATCCCTATTTATGTTCCCAATGACGGGTATGTGGATGCGGGCAAACTGCCCACATCCAATATTTCGGGGATTATTTTCACCAAGGGAAACAGCTCGGTGCTGTATGGTCCCAACGCCATGGGCGGGGTGATCAATATTATGTCCAAAAAGCCTGAAAAGAAAATAGAGGTCGATTTTAACATGGGGATGCGCCAGTCCGATACCCTGGATACCAACCTCTATCTGGGCTCGCGGATGGATAAGTTTTATGTGGCCGTAAACGCGGGGTTTCTCGATTCAGATGGATACAAGGTGTCCAATGATTTTACCCACGGGCCGAATCAGGGGGACGGCACCCGGAACAATTCGGATATTCTACAGAAAAACGCTACGTTCAAGGTGGGGTTTACCCCTGTGGAAGGGCATGAATATGCCATCGGAATCAATTATATAAACAGCGAATGGGGCCTGCCCCCCGATGCCTATTCAACGCGACCGAGATACTGGCGGTTCACCGAATGGGAAAAAGACACCTATTACTTTATCGGTGATTCAAGGATCACGGACAAACTTTCCACCAAGATAAGGATATACAGGGACACATATTACAATGTTCTTGATTCCTATGACAACGACACGTACTCAACGCAAAAGAAAAAATACGCTTTTCACAGCACGTACGATGATTTTAGCAATGGCGGTTCATTGACCGTCCGCTCGGCCTATATCCCAAGAAATATCACGAGTTTCTCCTTCCATTACAAGAACGATGTTCACAAAGAACAGGATGACAGGGGTGAACTCTGGGAACGTTATGAAACAGAAATGTTTTCATTCGGGCTCGAAGATGATTTTGAAATCATTGACCACCTCTCCTTCGTGGTTGGCGCTGGTTACGACATCCAAAAGCCGAAGTATGCAAACGGTGGAGAACTTCGCGATGACGACAACGCATTCAATCCTCAGGCCGGGCTCCACTGGACCTGTCTGAAAGATCTGGGCCTTCACCTATCGGTTGGGAAAAAGACGAGATTCCCCACCTTGCAAGAGCTCTATTCAGGTTATTTCGGCAGGAATGTTCCCAATCCTTATCTTAACACGGAAGAAACCGTCAATTATGAAATAGGGGCGGAAAAACCCCTGCCCGGGAGAAATTTTGTGAGTCTCAATCTATTCTACTCCGATGTCAAAGATCTTATTGTCAAAAAAGAAGTATCCAGAAAAGTATACAAGTATGAAAATATCGGAAAGGCTGATCTGAAAGGGGTTGAGGTCAGCTTCAGGTCCGCGTTTTTCAGCTGCAACATGTTTGAATTAAGTTATACCTATTTAAATTCTAAAGATTGTTCCCCGAACAGGACCAGCGACCATTTGGATGAGCGGCCCGAGAACAAGCTCTATCTCAGCGATTTGTTTGAATTGACCGAGTGGCTCTCCCTTTTCGGCAAGCTGGAGTACTATTCCAAGCAGTGGTATGAGGACCCGGATACGGGATGGCAGGAGTTGGATGGTTTTATGACGTTTGACTTCAAGGTTATCGGTACTTTCTCAGAAGTTCTGACTCTTGAGGCCGGAGTTAAAAACATGTTTGATAAAAACTATTTCCTTTCTTCCGGGTATCCAAGAGAGGGGAGAATGTTTTTCGGGATGCTCCGGGCAACCTTTTAATTAACCCTTGAAAGGTTGCTCTTGTGGCGCATCCGAGCGCCGGAGCTCAATTTTTTATTTTTTTGGATGAACGTCGTACGTTCATTATCACGAAAAGGGGATTCACCATGAAAAAGATCTGCATGTGGCTGGTTATGGCTGTTTTTTTATTCACTTTTTGTCCGGCGTGGTCCGGAACATCTCCAACCCTCAGTATCACCGGTCTTGTGAAACAGCCGGTGAATCTGTCGCTTTCCGACCTCAGGCAATATCAATCCGTTGAGGCGCAGCTCAATGAGGTGTTTGAAGACGGCACTTATCGCGGTGCATTTGTTTTCCGAGGGGTTCCGCTGAAAACACTCCTGGAAACCGCATTTATCCAAAAAGAAGAAACGGATTTCAAGAAACGGGTGGACCTTGCCATTGTGGTTAAAAATCGGGAAGGGAAACAGATCGTCCTATCTTGGGGGGAGGTGTTTTACAAGAATCCGGGAAGGATCATCGTGGCATTTTCCGGGCGGCCCATTATGCCGCACGCGGACTGCAATCGGTGCCACAGCCCCGAAGTATTCAAACCCCGCCTGGATCAGCTTTACCGTCAGATCGGCTATCCCAAACTCGTGGTTGCGGGTGATGCATATGCGGATCGTTCATTGGAAGAGATTACCAGCATCCAGGTCGTGGATCTGAAACCGGAAATGCCAGCTAAAAAGTTGAAAACGCTTTTTTCCCCGGAGTTCGTCGTTATGGGTGCTGTAGAAAACCCGATCACCGTCACTGATTTTTCGGTTGATTTTTCGACTGATCCGAAAAAGACCGTGAGAGCGAGGCATCTGGGCGAAGGAAAAGGATATCACGGGATTGACCTGATGGGGGGCGCTTCTCTTCGGTCGGTTCTGCACAAAGCGGGCATAAGGCCTGATGTGAACACCGTGTTTTTGCTGTCCGCCCCTGACGGGTATCGTGTCCTTTTGTCTTACGGCGAAGTTTTTCTTGACCCGGCCGGAGAACGAATGATTCTGGCAGACCGGATGAACAATCAACCCATAAAAAAGAACGGAAAATTTTTCTTTGTGCCTCCCGAGGACCTGATGGCGGATCGGGACGTCAAGGCGGTTCAAAAGATTGAGGTCATTTCGGTGAAGCAGAACCCGCGGATTTATGTCATCGGAGTGGGGTGTGGGGATACGGGTCTTATCACCCTGGAGGCCATCTCCCGTATGGCCGAGGCCGATGCCTTTGTATGCCCCCCGGATATCAGAAAGCGATTTTCCAAATATATGGGAAACAAACCGGTGCTGTTGAACCTTTATGATTTTGTGTCGCCGGTGTTAAAGAAAAAGCATCCCGATCTTTCTTCCGAAGAACTGGAAATCCTGCTGAAAAAAGAGCAGGACGATGCCGCTGTGATTATTCAGCAAACTTTGGATGAAGGCAAAACCGTGGCTATTCTGGAATATGGAGACCCCGGCATCTGGAGTGGATGGCGATGGGCATGGGATTCTTTCCCCACTGGGACCATCGAGATCGTTCCGGGGCTCAGCTCCTTCAATGTGTCCAATGCACTCATCGGCGAAGATCTTGCTTGCAACGGTTCAATGGTTATTGCTACTCCAAGGGGGCTCAAGGCGGATCCCGCCATGGTGGAGGCCATTGCGGAGAAGGGTGAGACCTTATGCATTTTCATGGGCTTGAAAGATGTGACGGATTTGGTCTCCTTCCTTAAACAATGGTATCCGGGAACAATGCCCGCCTGCATTGTTTACAAGGCCGGTTATTCCGCCGGCGAAGCACTGGCGAGGACCACTCTGGATGGTCTTGCGAACACCGCAAGCAGTGCCAAAGAAAAATTCCTGGGGTTGATTTATGTGGGTCGGTGTCTGGCTGGGAAAGCTGGAAACTGATGTTGGGGTTAAAATCCGCTTAAAGGCTTGACCCAAGCATGAAGATGCGTATATATTCCACTTCCGAGTGAGGATGAGATTTCTATTAGGATGAACTTGGACTTTATGACGCTACGAAGGTGTCGGTCCGACTAACGAAACGCAAATTCTCCGATAATGAGGCCACGAAGGCCGGGGTGTGGGGAGTCGCCTCTGTATTCGCGGCCTTTTTTGGTTAACTCTCCCTTGAAAACTTTTTATGAGGCAAATGGTTGATGCGATCTGCAAACACATATTGGAAGACACTGGTATCGGCCTTTGTTTGTTTCCTTGGGGTCAGCCTTGGACCATCGAGCGCCGCGAAGGATTCCCCCCTGGCGGTTAAGCAAACATCGGAACGTACGGTTGCAACCGATGTGCAGACCCAAAAGGCCGTGGATGAATGGGCGGCGGAAGAAAAGCAACTCCTTGAGAAAATCGATCGAAATGAGCGGGCACTCAAACGGAGCGTCTGGGAGCGGAAGAAGACCGGGGAATATCTTGCCACCCTTGAAAAAAAGATGATCGAACTGAAGGAAAAAGCCGCGGAAATGGAAAAAATCAACGCGGAACTTCTCCCGATCCTGGATAGCGGCCTTGAAAGGCTGACCACCTTTGTGCAAGGCGACCTCCCTTTCGACAAGGCCGGACGTATTGAGAACATAGAGAATGCGGCCCATATCCTCAACGATTATGATATGGGTCTTCTGGCCAAAACCCGTACCCTTTTTGATGCGGTTGCGCGGGAAACGGACTTCGGCTATTCGGTGGATATCCGGGAAACCGAGATTGAAATTGAGGGGCGACCGATTCGCGTGAACCTGTTAAAGGTGGGGCGAACGGGGCTTTATGCCCTGACCATGGACGGTGACAATGCCTATGTTTGGAATGGCCGGCAAAACCAATACCTCCCGATAGACGGTGGTGTTAAGGCCATTGATGAGGCCGTCCAAATTGTCGAACGGATTCGCATCGTTGAATTGACCAAACTGCCCATGGGAAGGCCTTCCGAGGCCCCTGATGCGGGAGGTCGTCGCGATGAATAGGATGATCTGGATCGTGATGCTTCTGATCAGTCTGTCAGCGGAGGCATGGGCTGAAAATTCCTTTGAAAAGGTCGCGTCTGATATCAAAAACGAATATCGGGATGCGCGGAAAGGACAAAAGCGAATCCTTGAGGAAATCAAATTGCGTCGCCGGGCGCTTCAGCAGAAATTGGCCACTTTGGAAGAGGTGCTTGCGGTAGCTTCCGAGACGCTTGTTTCTGATCGGCAGCGGCTCCTGAAGCGATCTCAAGAGCGGGATGAGATCACCAAAGAGGTCTCCCATCGACTGGCAAACAACAAGGAACTGAGTATATTGTTCATAAATCATGCCCGCAACTTCCTGGCCCTTGCTGAACGAACCCCTTACAGCGCTGAACGGCCTGATCGGCTTCTGGAATTGCAATCTTTCGTGGATCCGCATCGCGTCTTTCGGTTGAAGGATCTGAAGGCGCTGCTTGAGTTTTCGTTTGAGGATATGGCCGCATCTCGACAAAAAGTCGTTTACAAAGGGTTGATGATGGACCGCGGTGGAAATGAGACCCGGGGAGAGATTATCCGACTGGGCCATCTTCCGGCCATGTATCGTGCGGGAAAACATGTGGGATATCTGAGTCTGAGCCCGGCTTCGGGCCGTCTCCTGATGAGTCCCGACCTCCCCTATTGGATACGGCGAAATCTTCGGGCCTACTTTGAGGGAAAAACCGGGGACGTGTATACTGACATCTCAGGTGGCGCCGCCATTGGGCAATTGGCCCATCGCGTTACCTGGATGGATCATCTGAAAAGCGGCGGAGTGCTCGTGGTGCCCATTCTTCTGGTGGGGTTGGTGGCGTTGGTACTGACCGTCGAACGGCTGATTTTCCTGGGAAAAGTGCGTCACAATACGGATGCGCTCATGACCCGGGTCACCGAGCTGGTGGACAATGGCGATATCGAAGGTGCTGTGAAAGCCGCTTATCCTCACCGGGATCGTCCTACCGGCCGTGTGTTGATGGCGGGTTTGCGGCATCGGGACGACTCGAGCGAGGTGATCGAAAGCGCGCTGTCGGAAGCCATGCTGCGGGAGGCCCCCAGACTGGAGCGTTTCCTGGGCGCCCTGAAGGTCTGCGCCGCGGTGGCGCCGCTCCTGGGTTTGCTTGGAACGGTCACCGGGATGATCAACACCTTCCAGGTGATTACGACCCATGGAACAGGGGATCCCCGGTTGATGGCCGGCGGCATCAGCGAAGCCATGGTCACCACCCAGGTCGGTCTGGCCGTGGCTATTCCGGTCATGATTGTTACCGCCTTTTTAGGGAGACGCGCCCGCAATTTATCCCAGGACATGGAAGAGAAGGGCCTTGCGCTCATGGGGACGTTGCTTCGGCTGCGAACCAATGGTGAGAATCAGGCGGTGTAAGTGTAAGAGGAGATGGAATATGGAGATTTTTGATATTTTTTGGGAGCTTGCTGAAACCGGTGGCCCCATTATGATTCCCATCGGGTTGATTTCTCTCTGGATGTGGACCCTGATCGTCATGAAGGCCGAATGGATCTTTCGGGTCAAGCGTCGGCCGCTCTTGGTGAGTGACGCCCTCAAGTGTTTGGAGGAAGAAGGGGATTTCAAGAGGGAAGCCTACTGTCCAAGAGCGGCCGCCCTGACCTTCTTTTTGCAGCATTATTTCAGGGGCAAGGCTTTTTTGTGCGGAGAGGCGGATCAACTCTTTTTCGAGGTGGCGATTCGCCGTCAGACCCAAGGCCTCTACCGCCATATCCCGGCCATTATGATATTGGCGGCCGCAGCGCCGCTCCTGGGCTTGCTCGGGACGGTGAGCGGCATGGTGGAGACCTTTCGGGTTATCGGTAGTCACGGGATGGGAAATGCTCAGGCCATGGCTTCGGGAATCAAGGAATCCATGATTACCACCCAGGCAGGGTTGTTGGTGGCCATCCCCGGCATATTGGCGGGCCAGGCCATGCGAAAGGAGATTCGTAACATCCATCAGAGTGTACTCGTGTTTCACAAAGCCGTATCCCAATGGCTTGAAAAGGAGTGGCTGAAATGCGCCGTTTAGGCGGAACCGCGGCAGCGGGAATTCAGGAAGAAGATGGCGGCGATGTGGAAATCAACATGATGCCGTTGATCGACATGATCTTCATCCTGCTCATCTTTTTTCTGGTGACGGCCAGTTTTGTTCGGGAATCGGGCGTGGAGGTAAATCGGCCCGAGGCGGCGACGGCCGAAAAAAAAGAGGCTGTCGGCATGGTGGTGGGCATTACCCGGGAAAGCCATGTTTTCATTGATGGCCGGCAGGTGGATCTCCGGCGGGTCCGCGGTCTGGTGGAGATCTTTCTGGTTGAAAACGCGAAAGGCGGGGTTATCATCGATGCCGACGAATCGTGTCCCACCGGACGCCTGGTGGCGGTGCTGGACCAATGCCGCTTGGCCGGTGCGGAGAACATCGCAATTGCGGCCGGGAGGAAGGAGTGAGACGGATCGGGCGCATGGGTGGAAACTATTTCCATCTGCTGTTTCTGGTTACGGTTGCCGCACTGATCAGCATGGGGATCTTCGCTCTTGTCCCCTTGTTGATGCGCCAGACATCCTGCCAATCGCATCTCCCCGGGGCTTCCTATGCCCTCCTGATCCCCGTCAAACCGATCCCGGACCCCATGCAACCGGAGCATGACCCGGAGCCGCCACCCGAGGAGCCGGAGATCGAGGTTAAAACACCGGATATTCCTGAGATGGAGCCGCCGGAATTGGAATACCCCGAGATGGAGCCGCCGGAGGTCGCCTGTGAACCCATGATCCCTTTGGAGCCGCTGAACCTGGAACCGCCGCAGATCCAAACGCCGGCGCTCCATGTTGTTTCTTTGAGCGCACTGCCGGCCCAGTCCTGCCCCATGAATTTGAAAGTGAATCTCAGGGTGGGAAAGGTGCCCGTGCCCAAGGCTGCGGCACGACCGGGGGTCCTCCAAAAGCCGGTCAATACAAAAGCGCGGTTCGGTATGGATGAGGTGGATCAGAAGCCGGTCGGCATTGGCGTGCTCAAGCCCCACTATCCTTTCAGTGCCAGACGCAGGGGCATCGAGGGTTATGTTACCGTTCGGTTTTTGGTGGATCGAATGGGAAAGGCCCGGGAACTCTCCATCCTCGATGCCGAACCGCCCGGCATTTTTGATCGGGCCGTGCATAAGACAGTGCCCCGGTGGCGGTTCAAGCCCGGGAAAAAGGCCGGGCGACTGGTGGATACCTGGGTCAAGATGACCATCCGATTTGAACTGGGAGACGATGCGTAAGCTTGTAATTATCCTCCTTGCCGCCGTGGCGGGCATGTTGATGCCATGGATGTGGGTGGAAAGCGCCGAACCTGCCCGCTGTCCCCGGAACCCCGAGCCCATGTCCGAAGCCCTTCATTGGGTGATCACCGAGGCGGAAAGGGCTGCCAAGGCCGGCGATTTTAAAGACGCTGCCGCAATCGTGGAAAACTATCTTGAAACGCATACAGGGGAAACCCATCCCTACCCTTACTATGATGCGGGCTATTTTCTCCACAGGGCCGGAAACCGCCATGCGGCCATGGGTTACTTTCGAAAAGCGGTCCGGTTGAACCCATGCTTCACCGAGGCATGGCAACTCCTGGCTTCCCTCCATCAGGAGGCCGGGCAATTCAAACAGGCTGCAACCGCCCTCGAAAAGGCGGCCGCCATCACAAAGGCCCCCCGGATATGGTATCAGACGGCGGTGCTTTGGCTGGATGCCGGTTTTCCCAAGAAAACATTGGCCGCGCTTAAAAAGCTGCGCCACGAGCGCCGGAAGGAGCCGAACTGGTATGTGGCGGCGGCGCGCGCCCATCAAGATCTGAAACAGAGCGGCCGTGCGGCTGAAGCCTTTGCATCGGCATATGCCTTGTCCCAGGATCCCGAACATCTATATCAGTGCGCCGTCTTCTGGTTGGAAGCCGAAGACCCGGGGAAGGCCCTGCCGCTGCTCAAACAATTGACGAGGTCAACCTCTCCGAAATCCCACTGGCTGGTAGCTTTATCCAATACTCTGAAGGCGTTGAAGAAAAAGGAGGAGACGGCTCGGACCATGGAGCGGGCCGCCGGGATTAGCAAAGATCCCAATCTCTATTACCATGCGGCCTACCTCTGGCTCGAGGCAAACCGGCCCAAAAAGGCGCGCTCACTGTTGGAAAAGCTGGCCAAACGGAAGCGCCCCCGGGTGGAATGGCTTCTTGCCCTTGCCAACACCTACATGATGCTGGATCAAATCAAAGCGGCCGCCGTCACCATGGATCGGGTGGTCCGGTTGGACCCCAAACCGGATTATCTCTACAATGCAGGGGTGTTGTGGCTCCAGGCTGAACAGCCCAAAAAGGCGCTTTGTCATCTCCTTGTTTTGTGTAAACGGACCCCTAAGAAGGCCGAGTGGTTTGTGGCTTTGGCCCACGCATGGTTGGGGCAAAAGGAGGTTCTGAAGGCCGCAAGGGCCATGGAACGGGCCGCAAAGATTAGTCGCAAGAACGAACATACGTTTCGAGCGGCCCGGCTCTGGCTGGAGGCGGATCAAGCGGCCCGGGCCTTGCCGTTCCTGGAGGGGCTGGTCAGCCTTCCAACACCTTTAGGGGAATGGTATATCGCCCTTTCCAACTGCTACCTGATGTTGGAGAAGCCGGAAAAGGCGGCCCGGGCCATGGAAAGAGCGGCAAAAATCACGCAAAAAGGAAAGGATTATTACCGGGCGGGCATGCTCTGGTTGCAGGCCGGAAACAGCGCAACGGGCATATCGCTTCTCCGGATCTCCGTGGCCGGGGAACCGGTGGAACAAAAATGGTTGGTGAGCCTGGCCCAGGCCCTCATCGATTCCGGACGGGATCGGGATGCTCTGGCGGTGATGGAAAAAACGGTTCTGGGGGATAAAAAGGTATCGCCGAATGTGAGATACCGGGGGGCCGTCCTGTGGTTGCATCTTAATCAGCCCAAAAAGGCCTTGCCGATCCTAAAGATCCTCTGCGCGTCCAAAGGTCCGGCCCTGGACTGGCTCGTAAATCTGGTGAAGACCTACGTGGAACTGGAACAAATGGTCAAGGCGGAAAAGGCGTTGGAACACCTTCTTCTTTTGTATCCGGAAACCCCCGAGGCTTGGCGGTTGGCTGTCTGGGTGGGGCTCCAGCAGGCCGATTATGCCAGGGCGGCGGCGGCCATGGCCGTGGCGGTTCGTCTTGGTCCTCCCGATATGGATCAGATGAAGGAGTTGGCGGATCTCTATCATATGGCCGGCGTGCCCATGAAAGCGGCTGCTGCGCTCAAAAAGACGTGGAAAGAAAACCCGACCGCTGAAGACTGGGATCGCCTGGTCAATACCTACCTGAGCGGCTATCGCTATAAAATGGCATTGGCGTCCGCAAAATCCGCCCTGGGAGTCAAAGAGACTGCTGAGCGCTTGGCAACTGTGGGGGCCATCGCCTTTCGCCTGCAGAATTTCAGGGAAAGCTACGATGCCTATTGTCGGAGCGCCGACCTAACGCCTGATGCGGACATTTACCTCAAGGCCGGATATGCGGCATTGAAGATGGACAACCTGAATGAAGCCGCCCGCCTGTTCAGGGAGGCAATGCAGCGGACCGGGAAAAACAGCCGAACGGCTTATGAGGCCCATCGGAACCTGGTCTTCATCGAGAAAATGAAGACTTTCCTCGAAAAAAATGGGTAGCGGAAACGAGGTATGATTCACGTAAGTAATTGTTTTAGAGGATATAGTTTATGCATCCATGTTTTTTTACCTATTCAACTGAACCAGTGCTCAGAGAAGCAAGGTGGACAAATTGAAGCTGGCTAACCCAACGCTGCACCAGACGCCTGATAGTCATGCCGCCCCGGCGAGTAAGGCAGAGGCGCTGGTGAGCTTAACGTTGGGCATCCACAATCACGCTTGACGTTAATCACGTTATACGTTATTATATAAAATATGATCAGAACATTTTAAATGTAAATACACACAAGCACTCTCAAAAGGTCAGCGTGTCAGGCGATTAGTAAATATTGCTAATGTTGCGCGACGTAAGCTTAGACAGCTTGAGATCGCTAATCGACTTGAAGATTTGAGAGTGCCGCCCGGAAACCACCTTGAAGCGCTCAAGGGTGACCGTTCCGGTCAATACAGCATTCGTATCAACGATCAATGGCGTGTCTGCTTTTGTTGGACGGATGCAGGTGCAGAAAATGTGAAAATAGTTGATTACCACTGAGGAGAATTTATTATGAGCAAACTCAAGCCTATCACTCCTGGCGAGATCCTCTTGGAAGAGTTTCTCAAACCTATGGGTATTAGCCAGTATCGTTTAGCCAAGGAAATTAGTGTTCCCGCTCAGCGTATCAGTGAAATTGTCGCAGGTAAGCGTTCGATCACAGCTGATACTGATTTACGGTTGTGTCGGTTTTTTGGTTTGTCCAACGGTTATTGGTTGCGTGCTCAAGCTGCCCACGATACGGAAGTTGCAGAACGTACTCTTGATAATATAATAATAAAGATCAAACCCTGGTCTGAGCATGCTGCCCAACCATCAAATTAACCGGACGCCAAACAACGGCGCCGGTTATTTGTAGTCGTTCTCCGGAAAAGATTAATCGGTTATCCATATTGGAATCATTGCAAAAAGGGGCCAGAGTGGCTAAAATGAGCAATACTCTCAAACGGATTATCGAACTTGCCGAACGTAAAGATGTTAAAATATCTGATCATGGTTATGATGAGTTGGCTGAAGATAATATTTTTGTCAGGGACGTTTTGCTCGGTATTAAGGAAGCCATAATAATTGAAGATTACCCTGACTACGCAAAAGGGCCATGTGCATTGGTGTTACAAAAAGATTCTGCGATTAATCCAACTCATGTGGTATGGGGAATTCCCAAAGGGACCAAGTCGCCGGTTGTTTTAGCTACTGCGTACAGGCCGGATCCGGCCAAATGGTCAAGTGATTTCCTAAGGAGAATGTCATGAGGAAGAGACGACATAAAAAATTAGTACACGAAGGACAATATGTGGCTGAAGTCGAAATCGAACTGATCGATGCAGATGAAGGCTGGTCGCCTTATTTGTCCATGGATGACGCATTTAAGCTTGATGATGTGCGAGACGCTCTTCGCAGGAACGATTTGCGCAAAGCAGGTCGACTTGCTCGTGTTTTTACTTTGACGCCTCTCGTACCTGATACTACCGGAGAACCAGTCACTACACCTGACCGCCAACAGCTTCAGCGACATTGAGTTTTTGGTTAAGACACTTGGTGGTGAAGTTCGAGAGGGTGATGGCTTGCGGGTTGTCCTGGAACTTTTCGGCACAAGAAAATACGCCCATAGGCCGCATCCGGGGCGCTGGTTCAGTTGAATAGGTAAAAAAACGTGGATTCCAAAATTATGCTGGTTAAAACAATTACTTATGTCAATAAGTATGCCTTCTCGGAAGACACCATGACCTATTGATATAATTGAAAAGTATGGGAATTTCCATTTTATGTTTAATGAATTC
>JAGHDR010000360.1 GCA_021159825.1 Deltaproteobacteria bacterium
GAAAAAAACGTCGAACCATTTTGAGGTTGCCAATGGAATCCATACCCTCTAATATTGTGCTTGAAAAAATGCCCATAATATTACCATTTCAACCACCATACATGGATCCGTCGGAAATGTCATGTGATTTCCATGGGGTTCTGAATGGAATGATTCAATACCATGGCTGAAAAAGAGCACAGCGACGGGATTATCCGTCCAAGGAAGGGTAAGGGAGATCCACATCTGGGGCCGGATGTCCTCATGGTGATGATCCCCTCGGAACTCCGGTTTCTGGCACAAAAAACGGGTGCAACCAAGACGGCTTTCAGCGAAATGCGCCTTTACGATATGTACCGGATGCAAGAAAAAAAAGAAGCGTCCGTCACACTAGCAGGCCCTTTCATCGGCGCGCCCCATGCGGTTATGGGAATGGAAAAACTGATTGCCATGGGCGCTGAAAGGATTTTGGTGCTGGGCTGGTGCGGTTCACTGCAACCTTCCCTTAAAGTCGGTGATCTGGTAGTCCCGACCCATGCCGTATCGGAGGAAGGTACATCGAAACATTATCCAACCGCTTCAAAAAATCCCCCATCGGATGCAGCGCTTAACCGGATACTGGAAACGGTCCTCAAAGAAAAAAAGACCCCCTTTACAAAAGGGCCGATTTGGACTACGGATGCCATATATCGGGAAACACCGGAAAAGGTAACGGCCTACCGGCAGCAAAATATCCTGGCCGTGGAAATGGAAATCTCAGCGCTGTTGGCAGTGTCTTCATTTCGATCTGTCCAGATGGCAGCGCTACTGGTGGTTTCCGATGAGCTTTTTGAATTGAAATGGAATCCTGGATTTTCCAACAGCCGACTGAAAAAAAGTAGCCGTGCCGCTGCCGAACTGCTGTTGGAGGTCCATAAACATCCGGCCCGGCCGGAAAGGTTGTTCGGAGAAATGAAATGAATCTCGAAAACGGCATCCTCGCCATAGATGTGGGCAGCGGTACCCAGGACATCCTGGTATGGCGTCCGGGGCAGAGGATTGAAAACTGCCCCAAGTTGATTCTCCCGTCGCCCACCACCATCATTGCCAGGCAGGTGAGGGAGGCCACGAAAAGGGGGCATCACCTTTTTCTGACAGGCCATACCATGGGCGGGGGTCCTTCCACAAAGGCGGTTCGGGAACATATCTCAACCGGTTTAAAGGTTTTTGCTCTGGAGCAACCCGCCCTTACATTCCACGACAGGATTGACAAGGTTGTTGCCATGGGGGTTGAAATTGTAGCCCGAAAACCGTCCAATGAACCGCTGACCCAATTGGAAATGGGCGACTTGAACCTGCCGGCCATTCAAGGGGCACTGCAACTGTTCCATGAGCCCACGCCCGGGATTGTTGCCGTAGCCGTTCAGGACCATGGGTTTTCACCGGACATGAGCAACCGGCTATTCAGGTTCCAACAATGGAAAAAACTCCTGGCATCAGGAAAGAGCCTGGCATCGCTTTTATACGAAAATCCGCCTGATCACCTGACGCGAATGAAAGCGGTAAGTGATGCAAATCCCGGCGTCTTCCTGATGGATACCGGCGCATCCGCCATTATCGGCGCTCTTGAAGACCCTTGGGTTGCAGAAAAAAGTCACGAAGGGGTCACAATCCTCAATATCGGGAACGAACATGTTCTGGCGGCCCTGGTCAAGAATGAAAAGGTATGGGGCGTTTATGAACATCATACGTCCCTGATGACGCCCGAAAAACTGGCGTTGCACCTGGAACGTTTCCGGCACGAAGACTTGCCAAACCAGGAAATACTCGATGAGATGGGCCACGGATGCCACGTAATACCCGGCGCCGGCAAGAAAAACACCTTCAGCCCCGTTGGGGTTACGGGCCCCAATCGAGAAAGATTTGCATCTTTAGGGGGACACATGGCGGCCCCATTCGGGGATATGATGCTCACCGGCTGTTTCGGCCTGGTGAAAGCGGTTCGAGAAAAAATGGATCATTGAAAATGGAAAACATCCGAAGAGAAATTGATGCACTGAAAGAAAAGATCGAAGACCATAACCAGCGGTATTACGTTCTGGATGATCCGGAAATCTCGGATGCCGACTATGACAGGCTTTTTCAACGCTTACTCGATCTGGAAAAGCAGCACCCCGAACTGGAAACCCATGACTCTCCCACCCGGAAAGTGGGCGGCAGGCCCAAAGGTGGTTTTTTGCCGGTAGCACATCGTTCCCCCATGCTCAGCCTTGAAAACTGTTTTGACCCTCAACAGATCTTTGATTTTGACAAGCGTGTCAGGAAGTTTCTGAAAAATGACGCATCGGTCGGCTATACGGTCGAGCCCAAGATTGACGGGCTCGCCGTGGAATTAGTCTACGAAAAAGGTGCGCTTAGCGTGGCATCCACCCGGGGGGATGGTCGCACCGGGGAAGATGTGATCCGAAACATCAAGACCATTTTAAACGTGCCGTTGAAGCTGACTGCCCGGAAAAAATCATTACCGATTCCCGATCTTCTGGAAGTGAGGGGCGAGGTCTACATGGATGTGGCGGCCTTTGAAACATTCAACCGGAAACGCACCGCCCAAAACGAAACGCTTTTTGCCAATCCGCGAAATGCCGCAGCCGGGTCCCTCAGGCAACTGGATTCGCGGGTCACCGCCAAAAGACCCCTGGACATGTTCTGTTACGGGGTCGGAAATGCACAAACGCTTCCTTTCAAAACCCACTGGGACATGATGATGGCACTCCAGCACTGGGGGCTCAGGGTTAACCGGCCCCACATACGGGTGTGTGACTCCCTGGATGACGTGGTGACGAGCTGCCGCCACCTTGAAGAAACCAGGAAGGAGTTCCCCTATGAGATCGACGGCGCCGTCATTAAGGTGAACCGCCTGGATCTGCAATCCCGACTGGGCATGAAATCGAGAAGTCCCCGCTGGGCCATGGCCTATAAATTCGCCCCCAGCCAAGAGACGACAACCGTCCGGGGAATCCATGTTCAGGTGGGGCGGACGGGTGCCCTGACACCTGTGGCCCACCTGGAACCGGTGGAATTGGGAGGCGTTCTTGTCAGCCGGGCGACCCTTCATAACCAGGAAGAGATTGACCGGAAAGATATCCGCGTGGGGGACAAGGTGATTGTTCAGCGGGCGGGAGATGTCATTCCCGAGGTGGTGAAAACCGTTTTCTCAAAGCGGACCGGGAACGAAACGAAATTTATCATACCGGATGCATGTCCCGCATGCGGTTCCGGGATTGAGAAAAAACCGGGCGAGGTGGTGGCCAGATGTACCAATGTGAATTGCCCCGCCCAAGTCAGGGAATCACTCAAGCATTTCGTGTCAAAAGGGGGAATGAACATCGATGGCCTGGGGGACAAACTGGTCTTCAAACTCATGGACAAGGGGCTCATCAA
>JAGHDR010000288.1 GCA_021159825.1 Deltaproteobacteria bacterium
ATCTATATGAGGATGATTTTCTTAAAGATTTACAGGATGGTTTGCAAAAATCGTCTATTTATAGCAAATAGGAAATATGCCTTACATAATTGATCCCAGAGACGAGATCGAGAAATTCATTCAGAAGCATGGGCTTTCAAGGAAATGGGAAAAGGCCAGGAGGCTTTTTGAAAACGACCCCTCGCACCCCTCCCTAAACACCGAGCTGTTGGAACCAAAACATCGGCTGATCTATTCATTTCGTTTGGACAAAAAATACAGAGCCATTTTTATCTATCTGCCAGATGAGAAAGTGGAAATAATTTCAGTTACGAAGCACTACCGAAAGTAAAAAGTTCCCCGCCAACCAAGATTAGACGCCCCCGGCCTCCTCCAACACGTCATGGCCCGGGGAATAGAACGCAGAAAGATCTTCCTTGATGATAAGGATCGCAACTTTTTCCTCGATCGCCTGGCAGATATCCTCGAAGAGACCCAGACTCAATGCTACGCCTGGGCCTTGATCCCAAACCACTATCACCTCCTCTTACGCACAGGTCCCACCCCACTCAGCAAGGTAATGCGTCGATTAATGACTGGTTACGCTGTAACCTTTAATCTCCGCCATTATGCCGAGTAATCACATTTCATCTTTGCCTACGAATGATTTGTTTATGTTTAACTCGGCATAGTCTGAGGGGGTTTATAGCTCATTTAAAAACTGTAAGAGTTTATCACCAGGCTTGTAGCGACTGGATTTGACATCCGGCGGTTTTGTTTTGGCCGGAATTTTCTCTTTGAAGGTCAGATCGGCTTGCAAATAGATCATAGTGGTTTCGGCAGATTCGTGACCAAGCCAAAGGGCAATGACGGAATGATCCACTCCGGCCTGAAGTAGCTCCATCGCTGCAGTATGTCGAAGGACGTGAGGTGACACTTGCTTGTCTTTTAAAGACGGGCATGTTTTCCGAGCCGTTGCCACATGTTTGGCCAGGAGATACTGAACTCCATCGGGACCGAGTCGAGTTCCACGAGCATTAGGAAAAACGACGTCGTTATCTGATCCTCCCCGCTCTTCCAGCCAGGTTTTCATGACAGAAACTGTCTGTTTTGTAAGAGGCGTACAGCGCTCTTTGCGGCCCTTGCCGTAACAACGGACATGAGCGCCTGACGTCAAGACAATATCACAACGACAGAGACCAATGAGCTCAGAAAGACGAAGGCCAGTTTGGATGGCAAGCATAAGGAGTGCTCGATCCCGTCGTCCGCCCCAGGTAGCTTTGTCAGGGGCTGTTAAAAGTGCCTTAATTTCCGGATGAGTGAGGAAAGCAATCAAAGCACGGTCTTGGCGTTTGCTGGGGATAGCCAAAACACGCTGAATGTGGGCAGAACGGCTGGGTTCTTGAAACGCGACATAATGAAAAAAGGAGCGGATTGCCGTCAAACGAAGGTTGCGAGTGCGGGCACCGTTTTGGCGGTCGTTCTGGATATGATCCAGAAAAGCGCCTATGAAAGGAGCATTAAGGTCGTCAAATAAGAGTTTCGATGGTGGTTTTTTAAGCTGTTTATGGGCAAATCCGAGAAGCAACCGGAAGGTGTCGCGGTAAGAGGAGATGGCATGGTGGCTGACTTGTCGTTGCTTCATCAGGCGATCAGTAAAAAAGGCCTGGAGCAAGGGAGGCAATGGGGTGATTGTTGTCATGATAAAGCCTCCCATCTTTTTTCAAGTCGGTCTTTTGTCAAAGCCAAGAGTTCCGGTATAGCAGACAGGTACCAATAGGTGTCGGTAACATGGGCATGTCCCAGATAGGTGGAAAGTACCGGCAGGCGCTGTTCGACATCAACACCGGTTCGGTACCAATGCAAAAGCGTGGTTACCGCAAATCGGTGGCGAAGGTCATGGATGCGTGGACCGAAGCGATCCCCGACTTTTCTGAGACCGATCTGGCGGGAGAGTTTAACGAAAGTCCATCGGACTATGTAGTCGGTGAGCGATGTAGCCTGATTGGACAAAAAAAAGTGGGATGTGGTAGGTGAGGGGTAAAGCTGGTCGCGTTGTTGAAGATACAGTTTGATTTTTTTTACAGTGGTGGGGTGCAAGGGAATCAGGCGGGATTTCAGTTCGAGGATCAATGGCGCTCCAATAGCGGGCAAAACTGCGCACAAAGCCGAGACGAGCAGCCCAATGGGCGGGTTGGACGTCCTGAGGTTGCTTTGCCCAGCGTAAAGCCAACTCAACGGTGATGACAGAGGCCCCCTGTTGTTCCATGAAGGACACAAAATGGCGGAGGTTATACCCCATATCCCGCAACTTGAATCCAAGAGATCGCCGCATCGTCAGATAATTTTCCACAGCTCTTCGAAGGCAGTTCATTTGACACCTCCCGGCCAGAGTTGCACAAGAGTTTGCAGGGCCGTCACATCAACTTTGGCATAGATGGTGGTCGTATTGATACTGCTGTGCCGCAATATCAGGGCAATCTCAGCAAGGGCAGCCCCTTGGCGCAACATCTGAGTGGCGAGGGTATGACGGAGCAGATGGGCGCCGGTATGCGGGGAATCAATGCCGGCTCTTTTAAGAGTTCGGGCGACAATAGTCGAGATGGCTTCGGAATTTGCAAATCCACGGAGAGGAGCTCTCATGCGAATGAAAACACGTCGGGTGGAACAAGTCGGCCGATCCTTTCTGAGGTAATCAGCAATGGCCCGTCCGACATCCGATGGAAGCATTCCGATCGATTCCCTTTTTCTTGGATTCTGATTTCGTCCGCCTGCCAATGGATATCATCCAAGGTCAGGCTAACTATTTCGCAGGCCCTCAGGCCTAGCCGGGCGAGCAACAGGAGGATCGCATAGTTTCGACGTCCCTGAGCTGTTCGACGGTCACACTGGCTTAAAACCATTTGAACCTGATCAGGTTGAAGAAACTTTGGCAATGCTGAATACTGCCAGCTGGCAATAGCCGGGATACAGGATGCCAAATCGGTGGTAATGTCTCCTTGGTAGCGCAAGTAACGGAAAAAGGAGCGCAAAGCGCTAACCATCAGTTCAGCATATTTTGGGCTTAGATGTGCAGCTTGGTGCCGTATAAATCCGATTACATCGTCGGCTTTTAAATCAGCAAAACGAGCGGGATTATCACCAAACCAGCCGTATGATGTTGTAAGATTATCCCGCTATTATTCCTCCTTAAGGTTGCATCCCA
>JAGHDR010000082.1 GCA_021159825.1 Deltaproteobacteria bacterium
CTCAGTGAATCGTTATGAACTTAACGCCCTTCGGGCGGACTTAAAAGATGAACATCGAACGTCGAACATCGAATTTTGAATTAAGGTATTCTGCCAATTTATAAATAGGCAGAGCGAAGCGATTTCATCATTCGATCTTCAATGTTGGACGTTCGATGTTCGACGTTCAAAAAAAATCACTCCTATCCTATTATGCCGAATTCATTAAGCATAAAATGGAAATTCCTATACTTTTAAGTTAAAATGCTCCGATCATTTTTTTCTCAAAACCCGGCTGTCGCCCACCCGAACCGTCACCTGGGTTTTGTCAAAATATTCGATCAGCGGAATGGTGTATTTTCTGGAAGCACCGGTCATCTCTTTGAACTGTGGCGTGGTGATTTCCCCATGGGATTTCAAAAAATCCACCAACTCTTTTTCCAAAGCTTCCACCGCGCTCCCGTAAAAATAGAGGTCTTCTTTGACCTTCAGCAAAATGCCGTCCTTCACCATAACCCCCAGCACTTCCGATGCCGTATTTCCTTGAAATTTTGATTTGATATCTTTGAAATAGGGGGGTTGGAGCCGGCCTTTGGCATATATGTCTTCCAGTTCCTGACGCACCTTTTTCTGGTCGTGGGCCAGGGTGACCTGGTGGTCTTTCAATCGAACCACCTCTTTTTCCTGAACCAGCGCTTCTTCTTTCGCCAGTTGATGAATGAGGTGGTTGAAAAGCTTTGGATCTTTAGCGCCGACCATCCTGGAACGAAGTTCCTCCTTGACCAGGCCCTGCTTCAGAGGAAAGGCCTTATGATATGTGGAAAGGGTTTCCAAAATTTCTCCCCTGGCTTTTTCCATGAAATCAACATGGATCATGGTCCCCCGTTCCTTATCAAATCGAATAATTCTCCTTTTCGCTTTGAGGGCGTTAAGTTGTTCCGTCAGCTTTTTTCGACTCATGTTCACTAGGAAGGAAAGTTCCTCCTCCCCTACGCCCTGAAAGCGTCCCAGGGACACAAACAGTTCAATGATTTCCTTCTCTTCTCCTTTATCAAGCAGGTTCAGCTCATTGAGCACCCTTTCTTGAAACCGCTTTTTCTTTCCAGGCAGGGGGTTCAGGATCTGGCCGCCGCCGATGGTGCGGACGGGCGAGTAGCTCCTGAGTACGTATCGGTCGCCTCTCAGAACGGTCGTGGGGGCATCCAACCTGATCTGGGCCAAACAGGTTTCACCGGGTTTCAATTCATCCCGGTCCAGCAGAACCAGGGTCGAAATAATCTCGGCCGTGCCCGCATGAAACCGTACTTTGGCCCTGTTTTTGAGCTTACGCGGTACGCTGGAAAGAAGGTCCAGGACCACATCCAGCATGTACGTTGACCGAAGGGCGTCTTTCGTGGCTACCACATTCCCCCGCTGCACCATCATTTTTTCGATGCCCTGCAGATTGATGGCGGTTCTAAGGCCGGCCTGAACCTCTTCCACGGTCTTATTGTGGACATGAATTCCCCTGATTTTTGTAGAAATTCCTTGAGGGTAAACAGTCACCTCATCTCCCGTCTGGATCTTTCCTGATGCGCTTGTCCCCGTAATGACGGTACCGAATCCCTTCATGGTAAATACGCGATCAATGGGAAGTCGGAAAAGATGCCCCATATCGCGCTCGGGAATCTCTTTGGTCATCCGGCTGATCAACTCGATGAGTTCCGGAATACCCTCCCCCGTGACAGAGGAGACCTCCGCAACAGGCGCTTCGGCCCGGAAAGTGTCCGATAGGTATTCGGAAACATCCTCCCGCACCAGTTCAAGCCAGTCGGCATCCACCATATCCACTTTGGTAAGAACCACAAGACCGTGTTTGATCTTCAGAAGCGAACAGATCTCCAGATGCTCCCGGGTTTGCGGCATGACGCCCTCATCCGCTGCAATAACGAGAGCCACCAGGTCGATCCCCGTTGCCCCGGCCACCATGTTTTTGACAAATTTCTCATGACCCGGTACGTCGACAATCCCCAACAGCCTTCCGTCGGGCAGCGCCAGATGGGCAAACCCCAACTCAATGGTAATACCCCGTTCCTTTTCTTCTTTCAAACGATCCGTATCAATACCGGTCAGTGCTCTGATCAGTGATGTCTTTCCGTGGTCGATATGGCCAGCTGTACCTAGAATAATTTGTTTCATGAAACGATCCTTAAATTTACTGAAGAGATGTTGGTGAAAAAACCCGCAGACGTCAACCGCCTCAGTCCTCTGGGGCAGTTACAAACGTTCGATGGAAATGAGTGGGCACTAAACGAGCTCACTGACAAACATCGTACCCGTCAAAATAAAAGGTATGGGCATGGGTGTCAAGCCGAATAGCGGACGAAAAATTGTTTGAAATATTTGTTGACCCTCAAATGGATTTTTGATAAAAGACGTTTTCTGTTGATTCGGTCCCAGTACGACCTGTCTAATGAACAGATTCTGTTCCCCGGTAGCTCAGCTGGTAGAGCAGGTGGCTGTTAACCACCTTGTCGGCGGTTCGAGTCCGTCCCGGGGAGCCAATAAAATCAAAATCTTATGGCGTAATGCTAATAAATTAAATTTTCCGAAAGTTCAGTTTGTCAATAAAAAAAACTATTCTAGCCTAAAAATACCGGGTTCCATTATTGGCCCGGTTTTTTTCCTTCTACCCCAAAAAGAAAATGTGTTTTTCAAATCCACGTTCAAAAGGTGGTTCCAGGTCAGAGAAACGTCAGCTAATAACTTCAGCAGCATTCCCTCAGAATAGTTCATACTGGTTCGATCAGTGAAACGAGTAAAACAAGGGGGGTGTTCTTTATATTTTTACATTTCGCACCCACCAACCGCGATGTGTTCCAGCTTTTCATGAAATGTAAACATATAAGGGGCGCCCCTGCTACTGAGCAAGCACTTTATTCAGTGTTGCAACAATTTTCTTGGATTCGCTTTCGTCTTCCACTTTCTGCCCTTCCAGGTCTCGCACATAAAAGATGTCGGCAACCTGATCCCCTTTGGTGGCGATTTTGGCAATTCGGATATCGAGGCCCAGTTCAAAGATGGTTCGCGTAATTTTGTAAAGCAGTCCGATCCGATCATCGGCGAAGACCTCAATTAGCGTGAAAAAGTCCGAAACCCGATTATCCACTCGGATTTTTGGTGGGTGGGAGGGTTTGTAGCCGGTGTTCAAAATGGATGGCTGGGATTTTTCTCTTATGCTGTCTTCAAGGGGCAGGCTTCCCCGGAAGACGTTTTCCACGTCTTTTTTCACCTTTTCCCATATTTCGAGGGCACGGCGGGGGTCGGGATGAGGGGTTGCCTTGAAAATATCAACCGCTGTGCCGTCTCCCCAGGTATAGATATTGGCAGCCACAACGTTGACATGGTTGATGGCCAGTACACCTGCCATCTGGGAAAAAATTCCCGGCCTGTCCTTGGACATGAAGATAATGTCCACACAGCCTTCCATCTCATTTTCCTTGATTTCAACCGCCAATTGAGGGGTTTTTTCATCTTCTTGTCTCTCCCGCAAGACTTTCAGCACATGAACATGGTGAATGATTTCACGGGGGGCGCAGTTCAGGAGATAGCGGGGGGACATGGCTGAAAACAGGGTGTCCTGTTCAGCATCCGTGAGCTCCGGAAAGGCTCTCTGGACCTGTAAAAGGGTTTCCCGTGCCCTTTGAGACGCATCGCGGGTGGCCAGTTCTTCTCCCAGAAAGATGTTGAGGATTTTGAAAAAGAGCTCTTGAATCAGGTTCGCGGTCCAGGGGTTCCAGACCCGGGGACCGGTGGCCCGGGCATCCGCCCATGCCAATACATAGAGCATTTTAAGCTTGTCAGTGTCCTCTATGGTGCGTGCGCATTGGACAATCACTTTTTCATCGCCCAGATCCCTTCTGGTTGCGGTTTCCACCAGCAGGAGATGATGCCTGATGAGAAAGAGGGCCTGTTCTGTTTCACTCTTGGGATAATTGAGCCGTTTCAATATGGTTTCAGCAATTTCAGTGCCTTTCTGTGCATGGTTTTTTCCCGTTTTTCCAATGTCGTGAAGGAGTCCTGCCAGAAAAAGCGGTTCCGGGTCGGGCAGATCGCTAAAGATATCCACCAGGAGAAGGTCTTTTCCCCTGCCAATGGTTTTTAGCTGCTTGAGGGTTTCCAGTGAATGCCGTCCCACCGGAAAAATATGGTACGCATCGAACTGGACCCGGTCTCTTATCTTCGAAAATTCAGGCATAAAGGCTTCCAGGAAACCGAGCTCAAACATTTTGTCGAGGGCTTCAAAGGCCTTTTTGCTGTTGAGAATATTCCGAAAATATTCTCCCATGCGTGCAGATGATCTGAATTGGTCATCCACCAGGATTAGGAACTCACGAATCAATCTTTCTGTTTCCATGGAAAGGGCACAGCCTGATCGGGCGAGTTGGTCAAATACCGCCATCAGGAGGAACGGTTCAGAGACGATGGCTGTGGCGGAGTCAAACTGGATTTCGCTGTTCTGAATGTTTAAACCATTCGGTGGTGGTTCGTGCCATCCGGCTTTCTTGGGGGAACCGTGCGGCCTTGGGAGATGCGCCGCGGCGAAAGACCGATTCATGTTTTTGATGGATGCCATGGCGCGATGGAGTTTACCCATAAATTGTTCAACAGCCAGGAAACTGCCTTTATCGTGATACCCAAGCCATCGGGCGATATCCTCCTGGTACTCAAAGTTTAGACGGTCGTTTTTCCTGCCGACCAGTTGATGGAGCCTGTTTCGAACCGCCCAGATGAATTGGAGATTTTTCTTGAGGCCCTCATATTCTCTGTGGGAGAGTTTTCCATGGTACTCCAGGTCCCTGGGGGTTCTCAGTTCGAAAAGCGCTTTTGCATGCCACAGAACTTGATGATAGTCCCGCAAACCCCCGATGCCCTCTTTGAGATTCGGTTCGAGAAGATGGCTTGCATCTCCAAAGGTCTCCATGCGGATTTTGTGACAATCCTCCAGCCAGCGTGATATTTCAACCGCCTTTTTTTGGGCTATCTTTTTGTGAAGGGATTCCATGAGGGAGAGGTATAGGGAGGAATCACCGCTTATAAACCGGGCGTCCATCATGGATGTTAGGACTTCAAAATCACTCTTGGAAAGGGTGAGACAATCCTTGATGGTGCGGACCCCGTATCCCAGGTCGAAGCCTAAATCCCATAAAGGATAAAGAAATTCCTCAACCAGTTCTTTTGCCAAAGGGGGTATTTTTGAGCCAAACAAGATAAGGATATCAATGTCCGAATGGAAGTCGAGTTCTTTTCGCCCATATCCTCCCACAGCCAAAAGTGCGAAAGAGCGCCGCTTTTTGAACAGAAGGCGACCCGTTTCGCTGTTATGATGGCTCTGTCTGAAATATTGATCCATTATTTCAGTATATGCATCTGAAAAGGAATGGCGCGATTCCCCATTTTCGAACTGTGCGCTCAGGGCGCGCCTGGAATCCTCGAGCACTCTTGATGCGGACGTTTTTGCAATATCTTTATTGCCGGTGGTTTTTGCTGCCAACATGGTTAAGGTCTCCTTGACGCTTTCACTGTTTCAAATGTATGAGCGTTTTCACGGCTGCTTGAAACAGAATCCCTGCAATCCGTGTGCCATTTTGCAACGATTGCCGAAATTAGGAATTGCGATGAATTTTCGGTTGTATATTCATTAGAAAAAAGTTAAAATACCGTGTTTTTTTAACATTAGCGATACTTTGGGGCCTGGTGCTCTGCCAAGAGACCCATCGTGATTTTTCTGAAATAGGGTGTCTGAGGAGAATTTTAACATGTGCGGGATTATTTGTTATGTGGGACAAAAAAATGCAAAACCAATCCTGATTGAAGGGTTGAAACGGCTTGAATACAGGGGATATGACTCGGCGGGCCTTGCAGTGCAAAATGGCAACGAAGTTTCCTGTTATCGGGAACTGGGAAAAATTGCAAGCCTGGAAGCCCTTGTGAATGATAAGCCCATGGAGGGCAGCTGCGGTATTGCCCACACCCGCTGGGCAACGCACGGTGAACCCTCGGTTCAAAATGCCCACCCGCAACGGGACCAGACGGACAACGTTTTTGTCATTCACAACGGCATTATTGAAAACTTTCACATTCTGAAAAGACAATTGGAAAAAAAGGGCATTGTGTTCCGGTCTGAAACGGATACGGAAGTCCTGGCGCAGCTGATTGCCCTTTATTTTGAAGGCGATCTGGCGGACGCGGTTAGAAAGACCATGAGCCGGGTAGGGGGACTTTCGGTCTCGGTGTCATTCATCGTGATGTTCCTGATCAGATCGTTGTGGCCAGACGGGGGAGCCCCCTGATTATCGGCGTGAGCGATGAAGGCCATCTTGTGGCGTCCGATGTTTCCGCCATGGTGCGATATACCAATAAAGTGGTGCATCTTCGGGAAAACGAACTGGCGACTGTTACAGCAGATGATTTTTCCATCTCAACTGCTTCGGCGAAACTGATTGAGCGGGGTACGGAAACGGTTGAATGGCGGGCCGAAGATGCTGAGCTGAACGGGTTTCCCCATTTTATGCTGAAAGAGATTTATGAACAGCCCTACACCATCAAGAATGCCTTCCGTGGCCGCCTTGAGCCGGGTGAGGGTGTACCCAAACTGGGCGGGATCATGCCCGTGTGGGAGGATCTCAAGAACTGCCGGCATATGGTGCTGGTAGCGTGCGGCACCTCTTATTACGCGGCCTGCGTGGGGAAATACATTTTTGAAAAGCTCACGGAAATTGATACGGAAGTGGGTCTGGCTTCCGAATTCCGTTATCGAAAATTAAATTTCCCCCCCAACACGTTTGTGGTGGCCATCAGCCAGTCCGGGGAAACCGCCGACACCCTTGCGGCCATTAAGGAAGCAAAGCGCAAAGGCGCTACACTTCTCGGTATTGTCAATGTGGTGGGGAGCACCATCAGCCGGGAAACAGACGGCGGTATTTATAACCATGCGGGTCCTGAAATCGGCGTGGCTTCCACAAAAAATTTCACCTCTCAACTGACCACCCTTACGTTGCTGGCACTGCTTCTGGGACGTCATCAGCACCTTTCACTGACTGAGGGCATTCAGGCCATTCGCGCACTGGAAGCCCTGCCCGACCAGGTTCGGGAATTGCTGGGTCAATCCAGCCACATCGAAGCCATCGCAGAGAAGTACTATCATTGCACGAACTGGCTTTTTCTGGGCCGGAAGTACAATTACCCCATAGCCTTGGAAGGGGCTTTGAAACTCAAGGAGGTCTCCTATATCCACGCCGAAGGGTATGCCGCCGGAGAAATGAAGCATGGTCCCATTGCGCTGATCAATCCGGAAATGCCTACAGTGGCCATTATCCCCAAGGATGAGATGTATGAAAAAATGCTCAGCAACATCCATGAAATCAAAAGCCGCAAAGGCCCTGTGATCGCCATTGCCACCCAGGGGGATGAACGGGTCAGGGAATTGGTGGATGATATCATCGAGGTGCCGCCTATCCTCGATTTCTTGAGCCCCATGCTGTCCGTGATCCCCTGCCAGTTGCTGGCTTACTACTGTGCAAAATTTCTTGAAAGGGATATCGATAAACCCCGCAATCTGGCAAAGAGCGTTACTGTGGAGTAGGTCTTAGGGGGGGGGCGTTTTTGTGTCCTTATCATTGAATCCGCATATGTAAGCAGTAATGGAGATTCCTCTTGCCAAGCCCAAACATCAACTAAACCCTTTATTAAAAGGCCTAAATCGCTGCATATCTTCCCATATCCCATACAAAAAAGACGTCATCCCGCATTAGCCCTACATTATTGTAACATTTGAAGTGCTTTTCTACGAAAATGAATTATATGAAAAGCGGCTTTTCTGAGACTTCCCATTAAATAATCTACAATTACATGTGCTTACGATTTTCATCCCTCTTTGCGTGAAAAGCGGCACTGCCTTTGCAAACGATAAGGAACAAATCTATCCCGGGAATTGAAATATTTGTTTTGGAGCTCAAAAGGAGGGAGGTCCTATGAAAAAGATAGAAGCGATCATCAAACCCTTTAAGTTGGATGAGGTGAAGGAAGCACTCACCGCAATCGGGGTAAAGGGCATTACCGTTAGTGAAGTGAAGGGATTCGGCCGTCAGCGAGGACATAAAGAGGTCTACCGAGGAGCTGAATACCAGGTGGACTTTGTGGC
>JAGHDR010000203.1 GCA_021159825.1 Deltaproteobacteria bacterium
ATTGCCAGATTCTGGGATTCCTCAAACTCGAAATGCGGATCAGATTTTTTTTGCAGCTCCTGGAAAAAAGAAACTTGCCCTTGACTGCACCCGGCAAAATCCCTGCTATGGCCACAACCCAAGGCCACGCGGGACCTGGAAAAAGGAAAACGGATCCCGCCAGAAGTTTTCCACCTTTGATCAGTAGAATAACCCCGCCCAGGCACCACACGAAAGCAGCCAGGATATTCAGCATTCTCACATAAGCGGTTCTTCGCTTCCGGTCAGCCAAATGGGCATTTATATTATCTGTCATTCTCACTCCCTGTAAAAAAACATGGCGTATTCTAGGACGGCCGAATGTAAATCGTCAAGGGTTCGTTACTCTGGAAATGAGCCGGACCCAGGATAAGAATTGCTGATTTTAGAGTACAGTCATTGTGATTTTCATAAAACTCTGATACAAGATAGCCGTTTACGGTTATCGGTTGACGGTTAAAAAAATCCATATAAACCACATCAGGCACCATGAGGAAGGAGAAACCCATGTCCGGAAACATTCACAACGGATCCAGCAGTGTTCCGAAAAAACGCCATGCTTCTGAATTTATTCTGATTCTGTTGCTTTTGCTGTCCATTGTGGGCATTGCACTCACCGATTTCAGTCCCATCAAGGGATTCTGGTACTGGATGGCCATGGCCCCTGTTTTTTGTGTAGCGACCATCACCATTGAATGGTCCAGCATGAACCGCCAGGGAGAAAGCAAGAGCAGGCTGGTATGGACCCAGGTCTTTCACTGGTTCGGTTACCTGGTAATTATATACCTGGTCTTCCTGCTCAGCGCTAGGGACACGGGACGGCTCAATAACGTGGACGTGGGGCTCGTAGCCCTTCTGCTGCTGGCTTTTACCACCTTCAGTGCCGGCATTACCGCCAGCTGGCGGATCTCCGTCGTGGGCGTTTTCCTCGGCATTTCCGTAGTGGCCATGGCCCTCGTCGAAGAATATATCTGGGTTCTGCTGATTCCTCTGGTGCTCATTATCATCGGTACTTTTCTCTTTCGTCGCCGCAAATCAAAACAAGCTCAGGGGGCTTAGGGTTTTGGAAAATAATCTTGAACTTCTGGAAATAGACCGCGACAAATGCAAAAAGGACGGCATCTGCGCCGCTGAATGCCCCCATGTCCATCATACAAATGGACCATGAAGGGGGTTATCCTCGGCTCATACCCGACACGGAAGAGGTTTGTCTGAGATGCGGACACTGTGTTGCAGTCTGCCCGAACGGAGCGCTCCGGCACACCAGCATTCCCATGGAACGTTGCCCATCCATTGTAAAAGATCTGGCCATTAACCGTGAACAGACCGTACAGTTTTTGCGATCACGCCGCTCCGTCCGCATCAAAAAAGCGTTAAACGGCATGGTCGACCTGACCCTGGCCCTGTCCTACCTTGAGTTGGCAGCACCCACACTGGGCCTTGGAACATGCTGGGCAGGATTGCTTCAGGGAGCCCTTCATTCAGGACCGGAAATCAAAGAAGTGCTGGGGCTGCCGGAAAATCATCCCCATCATTACCCCATGATGCTGGGATATGCCAAGCCAAGATATTACAGGTTGCCTGAGCGAAAACCACCCAGGATTGTCTGGGGATAAAATCCCAATTTATTTAAAGCCGTATTTTTTCAGCTTGTATCGCAGCATCCGTTCGCTGATACCTAAGATGCGAGCAGCCCGCGTCTGGTGGTTTCCGGTTTCCGCCATGGCCTGCTGGACCATCTCCTGCTCCAGAAACGCCATTGCATCTTTTAAGGTCCCCCGTTTCCAGTTCCGATTTCCGGACCGATTTTCTTCCGACGCGGAAAAAGGCAGGTCCGCAGTTTCAATGGTATCCCCCCTGGCAATCACCACGGCCCGTTCCAGGATGTTTTCCAGCTCCCTTACGTTTCCCGGGTAGCCGTACTTCATGAGCAGGTCTCGGGCTTTGGATGAAACACCCTTGATTTTCCGGTTGTTTTCCGACGAAAATCGCTTCAGGAAATGATCCATCAGCGGCGCCAAATCCTCCCTTCGGTCCCTGAGCGGGGGAATGGTAATCCCCACCACATTCAATCGGTAGAACAAATCCTTCCGGAACCGGCCCCCTTCCATCCCCTCTTCCAGATCCCTGTTGGTGGCACTGATAACCCGAACATCGGAACGGAATGTGCGGTTTCCGCCAACCCGCTGGAACTCTCTTTCCTGAAGGAACCGCAGCAGTTTTACCTGGACCGCGTTGCTCAACTCGCCGATTTCATCCAGAAACAGGGTTCCCCCGTCCGCTTCTTCAAATCGGCCGAGACGGGTTCCCGCAGCCCCTGTAAAGGACCCTTTTTCATGGCCGAACAATTCGCTTTCGAGGAGTGCTTCCGACAGTGCCGCACAGTTGACAACCGTCATGGGTTTTCCGCAACGGGGGCTCAGGTCATGGATTAACCGGGCAATCAATTCCTTCCCCGTGCCGCTTTCCCCCTGTATCAAAACGGTGGCCCTGCTTTTTGCCACACGGCCGACCATATTGATGACCTCCGCCATGGCCGCACTTCGAAAAATGATTCCGTCGGGCGTAACCCTTTTTCCCCGCAGTTCTTTCCGAAGCATCTTATTTTCGCACACAATGGTCCGTCGCCCGGAAATCCGCTCAATGAGCAATTGCAGTTCATCTAAATCAATGGGTTTGCTGATATAATCGGATGCACCGGCTTTCATGGCACCGACAGCCGTTTCAACGGTGCCGAAGGCGGTCATCACCACCACATCCACCTCCGGATTCAGTTCTTTTGCCGCCTGAAGCAGGGCCATGCCGTCCATGCCGGGCATTTTATAGTCGGTCAACACCAGATCAAAACAGTCTTCCCGCAGCTTTATGAGGGCGCTCTCCCCATTTTCAGCTTCGGACACCGGGTACCCCTCGTCCTTTAGAAAATCTCGAAGCATTTCCCGCTGACTCTGTCCATCTTCCACCACAAGGATATTGAGTTTTTCTGTCATTTACCTGCCACCGGAAGTACAATTTCAAAAGTGGTTCCCACACCCGGTGCACTCTGAACCCTGATTTCCCCGCCGTGGGCCTGAATAATCTCGTGAGCCAAGGCGAGTCCCAGGCCAAGCCCTTTTTCCTTGGTCGTAAAATCCAGATTGAAAATTTTATCCACATCATCTTCCGCAAGGCCTGTGCCGGTATCGGATATGGATATGACCACCTTATCTTTTTCTATTGAGCGCATCAGAATTGTCACGGTCCCGGATCCTGTAATGGATTCCATGGCATTCTTCACAATGTTTATCAGGACCTGCTTGATTTTATTTCCGTCCATCAACACCATGAAACAGGATTCGGTCCCGTTTGTCTGGAGATCAACCCCCTCTGGACCGCGACTCCTCCCCCATGAGAAACCCCACCTGGCGAACCAGATCCGCCAGATCGACCCTTTCCAGTTTTAACTGACGACCTCTTGAAAGCCCGAGAAATTCTTCAACGATTTCATTCAAACGCCTGATCTCATTACGGATCACCGTGGAA
>JAGHDR010000240.1 GCA_021159825.1 Deltaproteobacteria bacterium
AAATAATATACGCATATCGTGCAGAACTTTTGTTCGTCTTCGAGGCGTGATGACAGGTGCATAGTAAGCTATGTGCCTGTTATCATAACGTAGAAGCCGGGCAAAAGGGCAAACAGGATGCGTGGATTATTTTTTGGAAGTTCCCTTACACCAACAACATTTCAGTAATGGGCGCGCCCGCCGGAACCATGGGATAAACATTTTCCTCTCTTTCAACCATAAATTCCATAATCACTGTTCGACGTTCGGAAAGCCCTTCACGAAGCACGGATTCAACTTCCTCCGGACGGGTTGCCCGCAAACCCACGGCGCCGTAGGCTTCGGCCAGCTTCACGAAATCAGGGGCATGTTCCATGGGAGTGCCCGCGTAGCATTTGTCGTAAAATAGCTCCTGCCACTGTCGAACCATGCCCAGATACCGGTTATTCAATATCACCACCTTTATGGGAAGCCCGTACTGAACGGCTGTTGCCAGCTCCTGGATATTCATCTGAATGCTTCCGTCGCCGGCGATATCCACCACCAGACTGTCCGGACAAGCCATTTGAGCGCCGATGGCGGCGGGCAGTCCAAAGCCCATACAACCCAACCCCCCCGAGGTAATAAAGCGGTTGGGCCGGTCAAAATGATAGTACTGGGCCGCCCACATCTGATTCTGCCCCACCTCGGTGGTGATGATGGCCTCGCCTTTCGTGAGCCGATACAGCGTTTCCACCACATATTGGGGTTTGATCACATCCTTTTGCCGGTATTCCAGCTTTTTGGTGTTCTTCCACTCCTCAATTTGATCAAACCAGACCTGACGCGAACCATTGAAAACGCCCCCCACCTGGGCGGCTACCAATTCGTTCAGCATTTCCAGCGTTTGTTTGCAATCGCCCACCACGGGAATGGCCACCGGAATGTTTTTTCGAATGGATGTGGGATCAATATCAATGTGAACAATTTTGGCTTTTGGCGCAAAGGCGTCTATTTTTCCGGTCACCCGGTCAGCAAAACGAACGCCGACGGCAATCATCAAGTCGCAGTTTCCGGAAGCCATATTGGCACGATAGGTGCCGTGCATGCCGATCATGCCCAGCCATTTGGGTGTACCGGTGGGAAACCCGCCCAACCCCATAAGCGTCGTTGTAACCGGCGCTTCAATCGCTTCAGCAAATTTCCGTAATTCATCAGCCGCCTTTGAAAGGATGACGCCGCCGCCCGCCAGAACCAAAGGCTTTTTGGCCTTTTTGATCAACTCAACGACTTTTCCCAATTGTCTGACGTTGGGCTTGTAATTGGGCTGATAGGACTTCAGTTTAACCTCTTTAACCGGTTTCAAGTTCGTTGTGCAGGACATCATGTCCTTGGGGAGATCCACCAGCACCGGCCCCGGCCGGCCACTCCCGGCAATATGGAAGGCCTCCCGAATCGTTCTCTCAAGGTCGTCAATCTCTGTAATCAGATAGTTGTGCTTGGTGCAGGGCCGGGTGATCCCGACAATATCCACCTCCTGAAAAGCGTCATTTCCAATCAACCCGGTGGGCACCTGCCCCGTGAAAACGACGATTGGAATAGAATCCGCGTGGGCCGTTGCAATGCCGCTGACCGTATTGGTGGCCCCCGGGCCGGATGTGACCAGACAAACGCCCACTTCACCCGAAGCCCTGGCATATCCGTCGGCCGCATGAACGGCCCCTTGCTCATGACGCACCAGGACATGCTTGAAATCGGTTTTGATCAACGCATCATATATATCAATGACGGCCGCCCCGGGATAACCAAAAATGACGCTCACCCCCTCATCTTTCAGAACCTTAAAAAATATTTCAACACCCGTTGGTTTAATAGTAACACCTCCTTTTATAGTTGTCAGTGGTCAGTGGTCAGTGGTCAGACGTCAGTGGTCAGACGTCGGTGGTCAGTGGTCAGACGTCAGAAAAAATCATTTTGAATTCCGGGCTTGCTGTTTTATGTACGAAACCAGACCGCCGCATTCCAACATTTTCCGCATGAATGGCGGCAGAGGCGTGGCTTTTATAACCCGCCCGCTTTTTTCATTTCGAATTTCTCCGGAAGCAAAATCAATGCTGATCTGATCGCCCTCCTCAATGGATTCGAACGCCATGGGCGCTTCCAGAATGGGAAGCCCGATGTTAAAGGCGTTTCGATAAAAAATCCTGGCAAAGCTTTTGGCGATGATGCAGCCGATGCCCGCCGCCTTGATGGCAATGGGCGCATGTTCCCTGGACGACCCGCAGCCGAAGTTTTCACCGGCGACAATGATCCCACCCGATTTCACCTTGGCCGCAAAATCGGGTCTCAGATCCGCAAAACAATTTTTTGCCAGTTCGTTTTTGTCCGATACATTCAAAAATCTAGCCGGGATAATCAAATCCGTATCGATATGATCCCCGAATTTCCAGACACTGCCTTTCAGTTTCATATTATGTATTCCCCTCCAAAATAATCGGGCCAAGACAACCAAAGGAATCAGATCTCTTCCGGACTGCCGATCCTGCCCAGAATCGCCGAGGCGGCCGCCACGGCGGGACTAGCCAGATAGACCTCGCTCTCACTGTGGCCCATACGGCCGATAAAATTCCTATTGGTGGTGGAAAGCGCTTTTTCCCCTTTTGCAAGAATTCCCATATATCCGCCCAAACACGGCCCGCAACTGGGAGGAGCAATTACCGCACCGGCATCCAGCAGCGTTTCAAGTATCCCCTCCTTCATGGCTTCCTTGTAGATGGCGGGGGATCCCGGTATTACGATCAGCCGGGTTTTTTGGGCCGCAACATGCCCTTTTAAAATTTTTGCAGCCATTCTTAAATCGGTCATTCTCCCGTTGGTGCATGAACCGATAAAAACCTGGTCCAAAGCGATTCTGTCCACAGAGGACACCGGCATGACATTGTCGGGAGAGTGGGGAAAAGCAACCTGAGGCGAAATCTCATTCACATTGATCTGAATCGTCTCTTCATATCGGGCATCCGGATCGCTCTTCCAATAGACCCCTTCCCGGTTGGTTCTTCCTTCCAAATAGGACCGCAACTGATCATCCGGCTCAAAGATACCGTTTTTGGCGCCGGCCTCCACAGCCATATTGGCCATGGTGAATCGGTCATCCATGGGAAGATCCGCGATGACGGGTCCCGAAAACTCCAACGTCTTGTATCGGGCGCCCTGGACGCTCAACCGGCCGATGGTAAACAGAATCAGATCTTTTCCGCCGACCCATGACCCGAGGGTCCCATCATACACCACTTTGATGGCCTCGGGGACCTTGAGCCAGGTTTGACCGGTGGCCATAATCGCCCCCAGGTCCGTGCTGCCCACGCCCGCCGAAAAAGCGCCCATGGCCCCATAAGTACAAGTATGGCTATCCGCTCCGATGACAAGATCCCCTGGAACCACAAGACCTTTTTCCGGCAAAATCACGTGCTCGATGCCCGCCTCTCCCACCTTAAAATAGTGTTTAATGTCATATTGATAGGCAAATTCCTCCATGATTTTGGCCTGCTGGGCGGAAGGGATATCCTTGTTGGGAACAAAATGATCCGGCACAAGGGCTATCTTTTCCCGGTCAAACACGTGGGGGACGCCCAATTCATGAAATACCTTAATGGCCAAAGGTGCTGTAATGTCATTGGCCAAAGCCAGATCTACCTGGACCTGGAGCAGCTCTCCAGGGCTAGCAGATTCCTTCCCCGCATGGGCTGCGAGGATCTTTTCCGTGATTGTCATACTCATTTGATCATTACCTCTTTCATTTTAACAGCACTGTTTATAGCGGCCTTTCATCAGGGGACATCCTGGGGTTTTGTTTCAGATGCTCCAGGCGATTCAATCCGTTGACAAATGCCTTTGCGCTGGCGGTGATAATATCGGAGTCCGTGCCTTTTCCCAAAACAATCGCCCCGTTCTCCTGCAGCCTCGCCGTTACCTCGCCTTGGGCATCCATTCCCCCGGTGATGGCGTTTACCGAAAACCGCATCAATTTTGCATCGCTTCCAATCATTTTAACAATGGTGTTGAACGTTGAATCAATGGGACCCACGCCAAAACCGGCACTCTGCACCTCTTCGTCTCTGATTTTCAACCTTACGGTAGCGGTTGGAACTGCCGTGGTGCCACTGACCACGTTAAGATAAAGAAGTTCATAAACATCGGGAACACGAAGAATTTCTTCGCCCACCAAAGCCTCGATATCCTC
>JAGHDR010000037.1 GCA_021159825.1 Deltaproteobacteria bacterium
TAACGATCCGGATGATGATTCCTCAACTTAGGACTTTTAAGATGAAAAAGACGTGTCGAGTTTAAATTGTATGATAAAGGGAGGGTTTTGAAATGATTAGCTCATTATACTCGGGAGTGCAAGGGATACAGGCGAATTCAGAAGCGCTCGGAGTCATAGGCGCTAACATTGCCAATGTTAATACTATCGGCTACAAGTCCGGCAATGTGACATTCTCCACTATCCTGGGTGAAGCGCTGGGAGATGGGGGTGTCAAGGTCTGGGGTATGAACAAAACATGGGCACAGGGCGCCATGGAGTACACCTCCAGTTCAACGGATCTTGCCATTATCGGCGCCGGTCTATTCGTTGTTAAGGATTCTGAAGGGACGGAATACTATACGAGGGCCGGAGCATTTGTCTTTGATAAGGATGGGTGTCTGGTAAATGAGGATGGTTATAAGGTTCAGGGACTTGCAATCGCTTCAGGGACGCCTTCCGGGTCACCCACCGATATAGATATATCATCATTAAGCTATGATCCCAAATCTACCTCAGAGATGCGAATGACCATGAACCTCGATTCCGCGACTGCGGCATCCGGTACATTTACCAACACGATAACGGTTTATGATTCTTTGGGTAATGTGATTCCGTTGACCCTGGCGTTTACAAAGAATGCCGACCCGGCCAATACGTGGACGGTTGAGGGTTCGCTCCCATCGTCTGTCGCAAGCGGCACTCCCACCGTCGAGTTTAGCACCTCAACTCTTACATTCGGCGCTGATGGAAAATTGACCGGTCTTACGGAGGATATAACAATAACCCTTAATAATTTGACGACCGGTGCCTCAGCTACCCAGTCAATCAATTGGGACGTTTACGATGAATCCAATGCGATTGCCAATAGTGATGTCACTCAATTTGCGGGCAGTTCCGGCGTTACCTTCCAGAGCCAGAACGGCTATTCTACCGGTAGCGTTACGAGTCTTTCCGTAGGTGAAGACGGCACTATTACCGGTATATTTTCAAATGGAAAAACCCAGGAGCTTTACCAACTTGTGCTGGCCGGGTTCCCGAGTTATCAGGGCCTGATCCCCTTGGGAAACAACCTTTATTCGGCGTCTGTAGAATCCGGATTGCCTGTAATCGGAGCGGCAAAGACGGGCGGGCGGGGGGCTGTCAGCTCAAGATCTCTGGAGATGTCCAACGTCGACCTGGCCACTGAATTTGTAAAAATGATAATTACCCAAAGGGCATATCAGGCCAACGCAAAGGTCATCACGACCAGCAATGAGGTGCTGCAGGAACTCATTAACATGAAACGATAACCGGATAGGGGTTTCCTGCATTTCGGGGGCCGACAAGATTCATTAAACGTCAATGTTGTGACACCGGCGATAAAATTGACACGAATGTTGTCGGCCCTCGGCCTTATCCCGCCTCTATTTCTATTGCCATGTTCAATATTCTGTTTTTTTCACATCTTTCTCGATGCCGTCGTCAATCACTTAATCAATTCACAATCCCTCAATTTAGCCCCGTATAGCCATTATAATAGGGATATCGTCCAAAAATCAGACCTGGTTTCTTAAATCAAATAGTGTCTGAACGAAAACTAGGATTTTTCGTCAAGGTCAAGGAAGATCAAAATTTTAACCGCAGGAATATATTGGATATTTCGAGGATTAAAATTTTTATCTGACGCAGAGATTGGCGAAAAAGACAGTTTTCGTTCGGGCACTAAATGACGAGGTCCGTATTTATGGCACAATGCTTGCAAATTCAACGATGCTGATGGGTTAAAGACGGAGGTTGAGAATGGATATTACGACGTTTGTCGGTCTTATTGTGGCCGGAGTACTGGTTATGGCCGCCATTGTTATGGGCGGTTCGGTATCATGGTTTATCAGTCCGCCATCCGCAATGATTGTGGTTGGCGGGACAATAGGGGCAACTCTTATCAGTTATCCCCTTAAAGAGGTGCTGGGTGTTTTCAAAGTGGCTATGAAGGTTTTTCTCCACAAAACCCAGTCGATTGAGGCCATTATTGAAAATATGGTGGAGTTCGGAAAGTTGGCCAGGAAGGAAGGCATTCTCTCCTTTGAATCAAAATTGAAGGATATTGAAGATCCTTTTTTTGCCAAAGGGGTGTCCCTGGCTATTGATGGAATGGAATCGACCGCCATAAAGGATGTTCTATCAACAGAGATCGCATATGTGGAAGAACGTCACTCCCTGGGTGACGAGATCTTCACCACCATGGCCGGATATGCCCCGGCAGTGGGGATGATGGGGACCATCATCGGGCTGGTGCAGATGTTAATGCAGATGTCGGACCCGAGTTCGATCGGGGCACCAATGGCCGTGGCTTTATTGACCACCTTCTATGGCACCGTCATCGCCAATCTCCTTTGTATACCCATGGCCTCAAAGCTAAAGATCAGGAGCAAGGAGGAAATACTATTAAAGGAGTTGGTGTTGGAGGGCATCATGTCAATCCAGGCAGGCGATAACCACCGGCTGATTGAGCAGAAACTGATGGCTTTCCTCCCACAAAAGAACGAAGCGGCGGAAAAAGAATAAAAAAACAGGTAGACGATCACGTCAAATGTAAGAAGGGACAAGAAACATGGCAAAACGCAAGTCGAAAGGGGGTTCCTCCGGTCCTGCGGCGGGTGGATGGGAGGTCATCTATACCGGGTTTATTCTCATCATGTTATGTTTTTTTATCATGCTGTGTTCTTTTTCAAAGGTTGCGCCGAACAAAATGAATAAGTTCGTGAGATCATTTGTCGAGTCCGTGGATATGTTTAGGGGGGGGTTCGGTTTTCGAACGGGTGGCATGGCGTCTGATATTCAGTCGGAAGATGTAGGCCTGGAGGGAGGGCTTGCCCCAATTATCAGACAGTTCGTGGAGATGCGGGATGAGTTCGGGCTGCAAAAAGAAATAGAATACACGATTTCCACGGAAGGGTTGGTGTTGCAGGTGTTTGATAGTGCGCTCTTTGATCGCGGCGTTGCGGAGATCTCGCCAAAAGCCTTCCCGTTTCTGAACAGGATCGCTCACATCATTTCGAAAAGTACCCATACCGTCCGGATAGAAGGACATACCGACAATCTTCCAATTCATACCGAAAAAACCCCTTCCAACTGGGATCTTTCAACGGTGCGTGCGGTGAATGTATTAAGATATTTGGTAGATAAGGGGAAATGTTCGCCCAAAAGGTTATCTGCGGCAGGCTTTGGGGAGTTTCAACCCATTTTTCCAAATGACACCCCTGAGCACAGGGCCGGGAACAGGAGAGTAGAATTTGTTTTTACCCCCGATGAATAGAAAACGATCTCAAAGGAGATGGATCAGTGGGTCAACGCAGAAAAAAACAACCTGAGGGGGGGGGAGGGTCGGACTGGCTATGCACTTTTAATGATCTGGTTACGCTGTTAATGGTTTTTTTTGTCCTTATTTTTACAATGGGCTCCGGTGATTCTGAAAAAATTATGGAGATGAGAAACTCGGTCATGAGGGGACTGGGTCTGATGGATTCGGCAGGGACTGGGTCGTCCGGCTTGGTGAAAGGCCCTCCTGCCGCCCGAAAACTTTCACACCCAGAGGAGGAAGATACCTCTGAGGTTTCTGATGAGATAAAGGATTATGTGTCGGATATGAGCTCCGCCATGCCCTGGATTGATGCCTCAATTTCGGAAAATGAAGTCACCATAAGTCTTGAAGGAAGCGTGGCTTTTGAACCGGGGATCGCTGATATTAGTGCCAGGGCCTTTCCTGCACTGAAAGGAATCGGAAAGTTGATTAACAAGATCCCTAACGCGGTTCGTGTTGAAGGTCACTCTGACAATGTTCCCATCTCTACGTCGAAGTTCCCTTCAAATTGGGAGCTGTCGATTGCAAGGGCTGTAAATGTCACAAAATATCTTATAGCGCACGCAAATGTGTCCCCCCTGAGGCTTTCGGCTGCAGGGTATGGGGACTCCAGGCCCCTTCATCCCAATGACACGGAAAAACACAAGGCGAAGAATCGACGGGTGGAAATTGTGCTGCTGAGGGAGGATATAAAATAAGATGTCGAAAAAAGGACTAATGATATTGGTTGTCTGTTTTGTAATCATTGCTCTGGCAGTGGGGGCGGCCTTTTATGTGCTATGGGGCAAGGTTTCAGGGATTGCGCCCGAGACATTGGAAGGGATTGAGGAAGTGGCTGGAAAAAAAGAGGCTAAAGTGAAGGTCAAATCCATCTTATCCATGGAGACGTTCGTCGTTAATCTTGCCGACCCGGGTGGCAAGCGGTATCTGCGGGTTACGATGGCGCTCGAAATAGATGACAAGGATTTTGTTGAAGAAGCGAAGAAGAGTGTTCCGCAGATGAGGGACAAGGTTTTGTTGATACTTCCTGCAAAAATGTTTAAGGACATTCGAACCTCTTCCGGGAAGGACGCTCTGAGGAAGGAACTCATCGCCCAGCTGAATCCACTGCTTAAAAAATGCAAGGTTACAAATCTTTTCTTTCAGGAATTCGTGATTCAGTAAACCCCTTTGCCGGGTAAAGGTAAAAACAGATGGGACAGCAAATATTGAGTCAGGAAGAAGTAGACGCCCTTTTAACGTCCGTGGCGTCAGGAGAAGTTGAGCTCGAGTCCCCGGGGGAAGCAGAAGCCAAAGATCCCAAGGCCGATCTGCCGGTCTATGATTTGACCGCCCAAAACATAATGATGCGTGAGCAATTTGATGTTCTCGATGAAGTTCACGATAGGTTCTCAAATGCGTTACGTAATTACATGGGCAGTACGTTAGGGGTGTCGGTTGACATTGAATTGGCCTCAACGGAGATGGTCAAATTTGGGGAATTCATGGAGGGACTTGCTGGCCGGACAAGCTTTCACACCTTTAGAATGGACCCTCTCGTCGGCTCGGCCCTGTTGGCCATTGAAGGGGGCCTTGTCTTTTTTTTGATAGATCGCATGTTTGGCGGAACCGGAACGGGTGGCGTGAAACAGGAGCGGGATTTTACGATGCTTGAGCAACGGGTCATGAGAAAGTTTGCCGAGGACGTCCTCAAGGATCTGGAAAAAGCCTGGGGTCTTGTACTGCCCATGGAGATCACCATAGGGAAAAGCGAAACAAGACAACAATTTGTTCGTCTGGTTTCACCGAGTGATTTGGTGATTATTGTTATGACCGCCGTGTCTTTGGATGAATTTTCGGCGAACATGTTGTTGTGTGTTCCTTATCTGTTGTTAGAGCCGATCAGAGA
>JAGHDR010000392.1 GCA_021159825.1 Deltaproteobacteria bacterium
GGGTCCCGACATTTCGGGTATGGTCCTGGACCTTCTGCCCGATCGCGTGGGGATTATCCTGTTCGGCCCCAGCGAGGCGGTGAGTGCCGGAGACGAGGTGCTGCGCAGCGGCCGCGTACTGGACGTGCCCGTGGGGGATCAGGTGATCGGCCGGGTGCTGGATCCCCTGGGCCGACCCATGGACGGAAAGGCCATTCCCGAGGCGCGGGACCGTTGGCCGGTGCTTCGCGAAGCTCCCCGGATTTTGGATCGGGCGCCCGTGGTGAAGCCGCTTCAGACCGGACTCAAGGTGATAGACGCTCTCATTCCCATCGGCCGGGGTCAGCGGGAGTTGATCCTGGGGGACCGCCAGACGGGCAAAACCGCCGTGGCCCTGGATGCCATGGTCAGCCAGAAAAACAAGGATGTTCTCTGCATCTATTGCGCCATCGGCCAGCGCAGTTCGGGTATTGCCAAGGTGGTGGCTGAGCTTGAAAGGGAAGGGGTCATGGATTACAGCGTGGTGGTCGTGGTGGAAGGAAACGATCCCCCCGGCCTTCAGTTTATTGCCCCCTATGCCGCCACTACCATGGGCGAATATTTCATGGAACAGGGACGAGATGTGCTCATCGTCTATGACGACTTGACCCGCCATGCCCTCGCCTACCGGCAATTGAGCCTCCTGCTCCGACGTCCACCGGGGCGTGAAGCCTTTCCCGGGGACATCTTTTACGTACACTCCAGGCTTCTGGAACGGTCAACCCACCTCAAGGAAACCCTGGGAGGCGGTTCCCTCACGGCGATTGCCATTGCTGAGACCGAAGCCCAAAACATCTCCGCTTATATTCCCACAAACCTCATTTCCATTACCGACGGCCAGATTTACCTTTCGCCGGACCTTTTTCAAAAAGGGGTACTACCCGCAGTGGACGTGGGGAAATCCGTGTCCCGGGTGGGGGGCAAAGCTCAGATTCCCGCTTATCGTCAGGTGGCGGGGGATTTGCGGCTTTCCTACACCCAGTTCCAGGAGCTGGAATCCTTTGCCCGGTTCGGCACCCGGTTGGACGATCGAACCAAGAAAACCCTGGAACACGGTCGGCGGGTTCGGGAGGCGTTCAAACAGCGTGAGTTTTCTACCCTTAGCCCGGGCGAGCAGATCGTCGTGCTGTTCGCGGTAGCCCGGGGGCTCATGGATGAAGTTCCCGAGGCCGGGATGGGAGAAGCCGAAGTGATTATCCTTGAAAAAGTGAAGGCCGAGATCCCCGATCTGGAAAACGCCGTGGCCAGGGTAGGCAAGGACGATCCCTTGTGGGAACAGTTGATGACCCTCATGGAGGCGGTAATCAGTTCCTTCAAGTCTAATCAGGAAGAACATGCAAACACTGGAATCCCTGAACCGAAAAATCAAGACCGCCCATGATCTGCTGGGGGTGGTCAAGACCATGAAAAGTCTGGCCGCCGTTAATATCCGGCAGTTTGAACGGGCCGTGGAATCCCTGGAACAGTACAGGGCCGTAGTGGATATGGGATGGACGGTTTTCCTGAAAAGGGGTCGGCCCACGGTTCCGCTATCCCGGAACGGGGGAGAGGTTTGCTTCGTCGTGGGATCCGATCAGGGCATGTGCGGCCAGTTCAACGAGTCTCTCCGGCCCTTTTTGCAGGAACAGGCAAAGAGTTTGGCAACCCATGGGCCAAAATGGCACTATTGGAGCATGGGGGAAAAGGTTCGCGGCATACTGGAAGACGCGGGTCTTCCCAACGAAGTTCATTTCCCGGCTCCGGGAAGCCTCAATGCCGTTCACGAGCGGGTTCAGGAGGCGATCTGGAAGGTGGAGGAATGGCGGTCGGCCAAAAAACTGGAGAACCTCTACCTTTGTCATCATGTGTTGGCGGAACACGGAGGATATGCGCCGGTGTTTCAAAGGGTTCTGCCTTTGGATGCATCCTGGGCCGAAGCTCGTGGGTCGAAGCCCTGGCCCAACCGCTGCTTGCCCATGTTGGGATCTGCCGGGGACACCATGTTCGCCCATCTCTTTCGGCAGTATCTTTTCATCTCCTTTTACCGGGCTTTTGCCCAATCCCTGGCCAGCGAGAACGCGGCCCGGCTCATGGCCATGCAGGCCGCTGAAAAAAACATCCTGGAGCTTCAGGAAGACTTGCAGGCCCTTTTTAGGGAACAGCGCCAGGCGGGCATCACCAGTGAGCTGCTGGATATTATTTCGGGATTCGAGGCCCTGAAGGAGGAAGAACTCATTGAATCTTATAAGGATTAACGGTCAATACGGGAACCGGAGACCGTTTGACCACACTTCGCGCCACACTTCCAAAAAGAGCATTTTCCAATCCCTTCCTTCCGTGTGTTCCCATCACCACCAGGTCGATCCCTTCCGAGTCAACGGCTTTTAGAATTTCCTCGGCCGGATCGCCGTAAACAATCTTTTTCTGAAAACTACAGCCCTTCAATTGTTCCTCGCAGACTTCGTCAAGGGTCTTTTCAGCGCCCTTGAGAGCATCTTCCCGGTACTGTTCCAGAGGAAGATGGGGAATATACATTCCGCCGGCCCATTTCCCAAGATCCTCCACCACGTGAAGCAGGCAAATGTCCCCGCCGTATTTTTCGGAAACGGACAATACATAAGGAAAAACCTTTGATCCGTTGTGCGTTAAATCGAAAGGGAATAGAATTTTTTTTATTTCGACCATGTTATTAGCCCTCCTATTTTACAAGTTGTTCAATGACGGCACTGCGCCGGTAAACCGATCAATTTTTTCTGTTTCAGTTGGTCCCGGGGAGAACGCGAAACAGATTTACTTAACCTTGATTTCA
>JAGHDR010000040.1 GCA_021159825.1 Deltaproteobacteria bacterium
ATATTGATGCGCCTTTGTTGTGCCTTCAAATATGTTTTCTCGATCTCATTGGTCCTGAGTTTTGCTTCCACCAGCATTTCAGGGGGGATGAGGTTTTTAAAAGAGATAAATCGACGGTAAAGGGGCCACCCCATCTCCTTTTCGTAGTAGCGGGTTCGGTCAAAGAAAATTTCGGGGCTGATCCAGTCTGCTTTTCCATAAATATCCGACAACTGTTCAATAACGTTTTCAACGAGCTCTTTTTCAGGAGAAAAAAGACTCATCATTAATTTAACATCATCTGATATTTCCGGATGGCTCATGGTTGTTTTCCCCGATTATGTTCAGGCCTTCATAATGGCTTCTTTCACAACCGCTGCTGTTGCTGCGGAGGTTCCTACTTCACCCACCACAATGCCGGCAGCCACATTGGCCACATGAGCCGCCGCCTTTAAATCCATGCCCACCGCCAGCCCCAGGGAGATGGCGCTGATAACCGTATCCCCGGCACCGGTCACATCGAAGACTTTTTTGGCTACGGTGGGAATGTGGGTAATTTCCCCTTCACGTTCAAAAAGGGTCATGCCGGCTTTGCCCTGGGTAATCAAAACGGACCGGCAGTTCAATACGTTCAGCATTTTACGGCCGGCTTTTTCGAGGGTTTCTTCATTAACGATTTTAAAGCCGCAAAATTGTCCTGCTTCGTGATGATTGGGGGTGATGACATCCACCCCGGTGTAATGTTCAAAGTTGCCGGTTTTGGGGTCCACGGTCACAACCATTTCCGGATTGATTGACTTTGTTCCGATCAAAGACCAAAGGCCTTTCATGAGAGGCCCGGAAATCATCCCTTTTCCATAATCGGAAATCACCACAGCATCAATTTCGACAAATGTCGCTGCTGCAAAATCAAGCATTTTCCGGACACTTTCACCGCGAATATGGACCCGGCTCTCCCGATCATACCGGACGATTTGCTGGTTCCGGGCCACGACCCTGGTTTTGATACTGGTGGGACGACCCTTTTCCACAGCCACGCCATCGGATCTCAACCCCATACCCGTAAGCTCGGAGACAATTTCCCGCCCCATGGCGTCGTCGCCCACAACCCCGCACAGGATTGCGTCAGCCCCCAATGCGCCCATATTGCGCACCACATTGGCGGCGCCTCCCAGAAGTCTTGTTTCTTGCTCAACGTCCAGGACCGGCACGGGCGCTTCCGGAGAAATCCGGGATACATCTCCCCAGATAAATTCATCCATGATAATGTCGCCCAAAACGGCAATCCTTGCTTCGGAAAACCGGTCTATAAACTTGGTGAGCCGCGCCTTTGAACTATGTGTGTCTTTCAATCCGCTTGTGTGCATGGGAAATTTCCGTGCTTTCTTTTTAAAACCTTTAACATCACGCTATGGCATGGGTTTATACATCTCACGCTTTGGGTTGTAAACAGATATCATTTTCCCATGTTCCGCTTCAATTCCTGAATCGTCTCCGCATAGTTTTTACTGTGATATATGGCCGAACCGGCCACAAAAACATCAGCGCCCGCTGAAGAGACACTTCGAATGGTTTCAGGATTGATGCCGCCATCCACCTCGATCTCCATATTAAGCCCCAATTTGTCAATCTTTTCCCTTAATGCTTTGATCTTTGGAATGACTTCCGGGATAAATTTCTGTGCTTCAAAGCCGGGGTTGACGCTCATGATCAGGACCATATCCAGTTGGGTGAGCACATGATCCAGTACGCCGATGGGGGTAGCGGGATTTAAGGCCACGGCCGCTTTGGCGCCGCAGGATTTGATATAATTTACGGTTCGGTGAAGGTGGACGGTGCTTTCAGCGTGGACGCTGATAATATCGGCGCCTGCTTTCACAAAGTCCTCAATAAAAAGATCCGGCTGGGAAATCATCAGATGGACGTCGAAGGGGATATCCGTAACGGGTCTCGTTGCTTTAACCACCAAAGGTCCGATGGTGATGTTGGGGACAAAGTGGCCATCCATGACATCGATGTGAATATAATCCGCTCCCGCGTTCACAACGGATGTAATCTCTTCGCCCAGGCGGGTGAAGTCGGCGGACAGGATAGAAGGGGATATCTTTTTCATTTTTCTCCTCGCTTAAGATCAGTTTTTCCTGAAAAGTGCCGCAAAAAACCCTTCCATGCCGTGAATAGGGGGAAAGGTCTTAAAAAAGCCGTTGTCATCCACCAGGTCAACGCCCCAGGGGGGGATACGCTGGCGCAGGTCCTGAAGCACAATCCCGTTGTTTTCTCGCAATAGACTTTCCACCATCCCTTCATTTTCCTCTTTTGAGATGGTACAGGTCACATACAACATTTCACCATTATTGCTGAGCACCTGACAGGATCGGGACAAGATTGATTTTTGTATCATTGCCAGGCGTTTGATGTCATCCTCTTTTTTGGTCAGTTTCGTGTCGGGATGCTTTGAAATGACCCCCAGGCCGGAACAGGGACCGTCCACCATGATTTTTTGAATGGAACCCCGCAGAAAAGAGATCGGCGCCGTGACATCGGCAGCCAGGGGGAATATGCTTCCAATGCCCAGCCTTTCCGTGTTTTGCCTTAACCCTCTCAAGCGAGCGAGGCTGGTGTCCAGTGCCAGGATTCGACCCCGATCCCCCGTCAGTTGGGCCAGATGGGTACTTTTACCCCCGAGACCGGCGCACATATCCGCTATCAGACCTTCTTTGCCGGGTAACAGAAGGTGGGCGCAAACCTGGGCCGCCTCACCCTGCACCTGAAAAAGACCTTCCTTAAAGGCCTTCAGCCGGGAAATGGACCCCTTGAAATGGATCAATTCAATACCCTCGGGAGCAAAAGAAACCGCCCTGCCCTCAATGCTTTCTTCCTCAAGGCGATTTAACAGAAGCTGACGGGTGGTTCGCAAAGTATTGGTCCTGATGGTAAGTTTAGGAATTTCGTTTCCCGCTTTCAGCAGTTGCAGGGTCATATCCGCGCCCAACTCCCGGGTCCATTTCTTTACCAGCCACATGGGGTAGGCATAATAGACCGATGTATAAAGCGATCTCTCTTTTTCAGGGTGGGGATATGGCAGATGGCCTTTTTCCCGGCAGATCTGCCTCAGGATGCCATTGACAAATTTTGCCACATGATTCTGGCCCATTTTCCGGGTCTGTTTCACCGCTTCGTTGACGGCGGCAGACTCCGGAACGCGATCCAGAAACAGGATCTGAAACAGGGCCAGGCGAAGAATATTCAATACCTGCGGATCAATCTTTCTAAACGGAAACCGAACATACTGTTTCAATATCCAGTCAAGTCTGATTCGCCATCTCAGGACCCCTTGAACCAGATGGACCGCAAAGGCCCGATCCCGATTATTGAACCCGGGGTTTTGTGAAAAAAGAATTTCCAGGCGCTGTTCCGCCTGACCGGGAACGGCTGCAGCCCTGCTGAGGGATTTTAAGGCAAGGTTTCTGGGCATCAGGCGTCAGTTGATCAGAAAGGTTTTCAAGCTTTTTTCCACAAGACCAATGTCAACATCCGTGTCATAACAGGGGCCGAAAGGTCTGCGATTAAAAACGCCGAAAACGGGAATGGGATAAGCGTCCTGAATGCCGCTGGTGAGGTCCCGTTCACACGCCACTGCAATGATAACCTTAGGGCGTTTTTCCACAACAATTTTTCGGGCCAGGGTGCCACCGGTGGCAACCGCCACATGCACATGGTACTTTTCGGAGAGCGCTGCCAGGTCCTTGATTTTACATTTGCCGCATGATTTGCAATTCTGCACATTCCCGGTGATCCTTATGTTACAATTATGATTTTGTAGACAATGGGGCAGGAGGATCAGCATTTTTTCCGGTTTAACCCTTTGGGCCTCCGCCATGACCAATTGATTGTTGATGGCCACAAAAGATCTCCTGATCTCCGATTTTTGAATACCGAAACACCTGCCCACACCCACCAGCAGGGGGAACACCACCCGAATCACCACCCCCCTGATACGACGGTTGAAAAAGAGATTTTTCCCTCTAACAATGGTAAAGATAAGCGTCAAAACGGCGCCAAAGCTTACCAGTACGATGCCGCCCAGGAGAACCGCCAGAAGCACCGGCGCCCATTGATGGATATTGGCGAGGCCCACATAGGGCACCCACCATAAAAGAAAAGCGAGCCCCGGGAGGAGCAGGCTGGTAACCAGAAGAAGGAAAATGAAGATGCGTTTTCGAGGTCTGGTAAATGTTCTTAGCTCGATGGGTTCCGGTTGAAGTGATTCTTCAGCCGTCTCACGACCATTGTTGTGGGTTGTGGAATCTTTCATTTCTTCTTTCCAAGAGGGTAAACATTCGGCTTATAATTAAATGTTTGGTCAGTGCCTCATATTCGTCTATTTGGGACTGCGTAGCATACTAATGCTATGTGAGCAGGCCAAAATAGGCGAATATGGGGTGCTGCCCGAATATTTACCCAAAAAGGGTTCCGGGCTGGAGCGGAACCCCCCGCAGAAAATCCAATGCCCTCAGTCGTTTCTTACCGGCAAGCTGCAGCGCCTCCAGCAGAATTACCCCGTCACCTGTTTCCACCAGCAGGCCATCCTTGGAATGTCCTCTGACCCTCCCCGGAATCGTGTCAGTATCACCGGCGGCGACCACCTTTGCTGAAAACAGCTTCAGGGTTTTGCCATTCACGGTGGTATAGGCCCCCGGCCAGGGATCAAGCCCCCGGATCAGTGCGGAGATCCGATCTGCCGGGCGATCCCACAAAATGTGGCCGGTGTTACGGTCAATTTTTGCGGCATAGGTAGCCAGGTTATTGTCCTGGGGCATTTCGTAAATGCCGTCTTCAGCCAGGCGCTGAAGGGTTTTAAGCAAAAATATCGCGGCCATATCCGCAAGCCGATCGTGGAGTTCGCCGGCTGTTTCATGGGCGCCGATGGGTGTTTTTTCCTGGCGCAGGATGGGACCCGTATCCAATCCCGGGTCCATGCGCATGGCCGTGAGACCGGTCTCACGCTCTCCGTTCATAATGGCCCGCTGAATGGGGGCGGCACCCCGATATTTCGGCAGCAGGGATGCATGAACATTCAATCCCCCCCATGAGGGAATACAAAGAAGTTGCCCGGTCAGGACCTGACCAAAGGCAATCACCACCAGAAGATCGGGCGA
>JAGHDR010000116.1 GCA_021159825.1 Deltaproteobacteria bacterium
AAGAATACGCTTATTTTCCATGCGCCTGGTAAACCCTATATGGTCGAGGTATTCAAAAACCGGAACCCCAACGGTCCTCCCGTAACCCAGCACCTCTTTGCAGTCCCCAATGGTGAGTCTGCCGTTCTTTTTGATTACTTGTTTCACCCTCTCTTTAGTTACAGTCATTTTTAACGGGTCCAGCGTCAGGATCTTTTCAACAACCTCCGGCAATTGTCTCTTAAGGGTTTGGCAGCGAGTTTTTGCGAAAAAGCCCCGGCCTTCAAAATTTAGAAGTTCTCCGCTCTTGACTCTCGATTTGATCTCAGCGTGGATTTCGTCAACGGCAAAACCTGTACTACGGGCCAGATCACTGGTGTTGATAAGACCATTTCCATGATGACCGCAAGGGTGTTTGTTACAGATGTTCCCAGGTAGAGCTTAACCCTTTGCCTGTTTTTGATTGGCTTTTTTGCGCTTTGAAGCACCTGGAGATGCACATTGAGGAGATAACTCGGGTTGACCGTTCCCGGCTCTGTCAGTACCATTCCTCGCCTCACTTGTTTAAGGGAGATCTTGTGGAGGTTGATGCCAACCCGCTGACCGGCAGATGACTCCGAACCTTTCTCGTGGTGGGTCTCTAAGGACCGTGCCCGGGTCTCAATACCGGATGGCAGGAGACAAAGCGTGTCATCCCGTTTGAGGGTTCCCGAAAGGATTGTCCCACTGACAACTGTTCCGAAACCCGCAAAACCCTTGACCTGATCAATCCAGCACCGGAAAGGGGACTAAATGTCTTTACCCGCTGTTCTTTCCGCCACTCCTTCGATGTTGATTCGAATCTCATCCAGGCCTCTCCGGTCAATCGCGGAAAAAGGGATGACCGGCTTTCCTTCGAAAAAAGTTCCCTCTGTCAACTCCCTGATTTCAAGCTCAGCCAATTCCAGGGTCTCATCATCCACCAGGTCCGCCTTGCTTAAAACAATGAAACCGCCTCTGGCCGCGAAGAAATCCAGGATCTGGATGTGCTCCAGGGTCTGGGGCATAACGCCGTCATCGGCCGCTACAACCAGAATTGCCATGTCCACGCTGCTTAAGCCCCTAATGGTATTCTTGAGGAAATCGGTATGACCGGGAACGTCTACCAGGGCAATCTGCATCCCGGAAGAGAGTTCAAGTGGCGCAATGCCCGATTCTATGGACAGACCGCGCCGTTTTTCCTCCTTCAACCGATCCGTATCAATACCGGTCAGAGAGCGGACCAGGGCTGTTTTACCATGGTCCACATGACCGGCCACTCCCACTGTAATGTGCTTTTCCATGAGCTACCGCAGGTTTTCTTGTTAAACCTTCTTCCTGACTTCTTCTCTTATCTTCCGCTTGAACTGCCCCGGCCCTTACCACTCCTGATCCAGGTCAACGCCTAAGGCTTCCCACTGGGCATTGCCCGCAGCCGGTGCAGTTCCAGGGATAATCGGAGGCAACTACCTCATCCACCATGCCAAAAACCAGCATCCGGATCACCTTTCTGACATCCAGGCCATCCAGTTCAGGAGTGCCGGTGGCCGGGCACCCTCCAGCACAGGTGCTGCAAGCAAAACAGGTGTTCAGATTGTAGGAGTAAAGTAATCCTTTAGCCCATCACTGGCTTTTTTGATTGTTACCAATTCCATTTCTCACTCCTCTGTTGTTCAGAATTGGAGGGGGCAAGGGGAATCGAACCTCCTCCCGGTTTTGCAGACCGGGCCAGCGGGTTTGAAGCCCGCGGGGCGCCCAGCGCCATTGCCCCCCGATCGGAATCAACTCAAGCACGCAAGCATGGCCGGAAGGCATCATAATGGGTATGAATGAAGATAATGGGACATGATGAGTCAGTTTCCCGGCCTAACCCTGCGCTACCAAACACGGGCAGAAAATTGTGTATTCACTCAGGTAAAACCGAAAAACTGATTCATGCAGGAACTCCTTGCAGAGATTGGCTATCGAGAATAGGGTGGTCTTTACGATTTGTCGAACTGGAAATTCCGATAGATAAAGATACCGGCTTAGGGAAAACCTATTACAACATTTTATATGTTAATCACCTTATTTACATGGTATAGGCATCGCTCAAAGCATTGGCCGCAGCGATCTGTCGGAAATGGTTTCCGTCAGTTGAAGCGCTTTTTGTTCAGCCATGGTCTTTTCTTTTCATCCATACCAAAGTCCCGTGTGATTCCAATTTAACGTTAGATCCCTTCAGTTACTTCATGTGAAACGGCCGATAGGACAGTGGAGCATAATATCTTTCAACAGGTCCCAGGCGATGACCGAGCAGCACGGACCGAGCAGCGCAATTGAGGATCATGAGCATGAGCTCACGTCCACGGAGAAACCCCATGCAACCGGTCGCGCCGCTCACCTCGTCGAAGGCGGTCACATTATCGCGCCGGATACCCGTACCTGCAAGGCTTATGGGCACGGGTTCTCCCGAGTGAATCAGGGCGGATGAACCGGGGGTGGAGTGGTCGGCCGTGACAACAACGAGCAGGTCGTCCTTCTGTTCCACTTCTCCGACCAATTCGTCCAGGCCCCGATCCAGGCGGCTGATGACCGCCCTTTTCCGATCGGGATCTTTTGTATGGCCCGCCTGGTCCGGGGCCTTGGTATGAACATGTATGAAATCATGTGAACGGTTTGAGAGCGCGATGCGGATACGTTCTCTCAGGTCATCTCCGGGATCTTCTCCATCGGTCACCCTCAGGGGTGTAAGACCCAGTTCCCGGGCAAGCCCCATATACATGGATCCCGACGCAATCACCATCCCTTTGAGGCCCCACCGATCATAAAAAGATTCCTGAACGATTCGACGGCCGGTACGCTGGGTAACCAGGAAGTCGGCTGGAGGCAGACCTGCTTCGATGCGATCACTATTGACCTTATGGTTTTTCAGCACCGTATGGCAGTACGACAGATACTTATTCAGGGCATGGGCGGTTCTTTCGGCCTTTTCCGGTTCCGGATTTCCGGCAATGGGGGCTATCTCGGCCACAGCCATGCCGATCATCATGGGGTCGGAATCAGAGATGTGTGGAGAAACTGCTCCGCTTATCACGAGGATGGCGTCATTGGGGCCTGTTTGATGCAGACGGAAGTGGATCCCCTGCGATGCATAGGGGGTTATGGACGAAAAAAGTTGTTCAATTTCCCCGGAACCCCCCTTGATATCCTGTCTTCCCCGAGTAAGGACCGGAATTCCCTCGCGCCAGACAATTCCTGAAAGGTGAGCCAGGGACAAAACATCAGTGTCTTCGAAAGAAACGCCGTCGCCGACCGCCTCAAGCAACCCCCGGCCGGGAAACGCGTCAGGACCATAACCAAAGAGGCTGTAATGGGCCATCTCGCTGGGAAGGCACTGTCCCGTTAATGCCGCATGAAACAGGCCGTTGCTCCCCAATTGCGCCAACCGGTCCAGGTTGGGCGTATGGGCCGCCTGCAGGGGCGTACGGTTTCCAAGCGTTTTATGGGATCGATCTCCGAGTCCAT
>JAGHDR010000172.1 GCA_021159825.1 Deltaproteobacteria bacterium
CCACCTGGACACATGGCTCTGGTTGATCCAGGCGTTTACGGCCATGATTATTTTGATCATGGGGTCGATCCATATGTGGACCGTACTCACGGATCTGCCGATTACCGCCGCCAAAAGCGCGGCGAGGATACAGGGAGGTTTTTGGCTGGCGTTTTATCTTATCCTTCTTCCCATGGTGGAGCTTCACGTGGGGATCGGGTTTTATCGTATCGCGGTGAAGTGGGGTTTCATCAAACGAAATACTCGAAAAGGGTTTAAGAAATTTGAGAATATCCTTACGGGGATTTTCATTTTTATAGGCCTGGTTACCCTTATCCGTTTTATGACACTCTCTATCTGATCGTGGGCATTGATCCATGAACAGTGTTTATCGTCAATATTCAATCGTCAATTTTACCCCGTGAAATGTTTTTTCTATTCTATCTCATAGGGGCATCAATTCTGAAGGGGTGTTAACATTGGAAACCGAATTTACTGATCTGTTGTGCATCGGCGCAGGTCTTGCCGGAGAACGGGTTGCGGTAGAGGCCGCGGCAGCAGGCTTTCAGACGATTTGTCTGAGCATTGTTCCGCCCAGACGGTCCCACTCATCCGCGGCCCAGGGGGGCATGCAGGCCTCGTTGGGAAACTGTATCAAGGGGGATGGGGATAATCCGGATGTTCATTTTGCAGATACGGTCAAAGGGTCGGATTGGGGTTGCGACCAGGAGGTGGCGAGGCTCTTTGTGGAGACCGCCCCCAAGGCGGTGCGCGAGATGGCCTTTTGGGGTATCCCATGGAACCGGGTCGTACCCGGCAAGTCCACCTATTTCAAGGGGGGGGAACAGTTTGAGAAGGTGGAAGTCCGGGAAAAAGAGGGCTTGATCACTGCGAGGGATTTTGGCGGCACCGCCAAGTGGAGAACCTGTTACACTTCCGACGGTACAGGCCATACGCTCCTGTACACCATGGACAACAAAGTGGTGGAACTTGGGGTTAAAGTGCATGATCGTATGGAAGCCATCTCTCTCATACATGATGGTGAGACCTGCACGGGAGCTGTTGTCAGATGTCTTAAGACCGGAAAATTGAAGGCATACCTTGCTAAAGCGACGCTCATTGCTACCGGGGGGTATGGAAAAATATACCGTGAGAGCACTAACGCCGTAATAAATGACGGAAGCGGCGCCATTATGGCCATTGATACCGGGATTGTCCCTATTGGAAATCCCGAGGCCATACAGTTTCATCCCACCGGCATTGTCCCCACCAATATTCTGGTTACCGAAGGGTGCCGCGGTGATGGGGGGACTCTCCTTGACGTGGATGAAAAGCGGTTTATGCCTGATTATGAACCGGAGAAAGCGGAGTTGGCCTCAAGGGACGTGGTTTCGAGATGGATGACCCATCACATCCGAGAGGGCCATGGGGTAAAAAGTCCTTATGGTGACCACCTGTGGCTGGACATCCGGCATCTCGGAGAAAAGCATATCAAGACCAAACTGAGAGAGGTGGAGGAGATCTGCAACAATTTTCTGGGTGTTGATCCCATTACCGAGCTGATCCCGGTACGTCCCGCCCAGCACTACAGTATGGGCGGCGTCAGGACCAACAAGGATGGCGCGGCATACGGTCTGAAAGGGCTTTTTGCCGCCGGTGAAGCGGCGTGCTGGGATATGCATGGGTTCAACCGTTTGGGCGGAAATTCCCTTGCCGAGACCATTGTGGCCGGCAGGATTGTAGGGGAAAAAGTAGCTGAATTCCTTGAAGGCTATGATGTTGCGTTTGACACGGCTCTTGTAAAAGCGTCCATAACCCGGGATCGCGAAAGAATTGATCGATTGGTGTCCTCTAAGGACGGTCGTGAAAATGTTTATGAAATCCGCAATGCGATGCAGAACGAATTGATGGATAGGGTCAGCATTTTCAGAAATGGAACGGATCTCCAAAAGGCTGTTGACAATCTCCAGGAGATTCATGAAAAGGCGAAGCAAGTGGGGCTTAGTTCTAATGGCGTAGGCGCTAATCCGGAGATATGCCTTGCTTTAAAGATCCAGAGCATGGTCAAATTGGCATTGTTCGTTTCCTATGCAGCCCTTCAGCGTACGGAAAGTCGAGGGTGTCATGCCAGGGAGGACTTTGACGCCCGAAATGACAGGGACTGGCTGAGTCGCACGTTAGCGACCTGGAAGGAGAATGACACGCTTCCGACCCTTAATTACGAGCCTGTATCCAAGGTTATGGAGCTGCCTCCGGGCAGCAGGGGATACGGCGCCTCGAAGATTATCAGCGCTAAGGGAGACGTTACAAAAATAGAATCAGAATCTATGCTGGGAGATTAAAATGGGAAGAAGACTGAAATTTAATATATTCCGATACAATCCATTGGATTCCGATTCGGTTCCACACACGGACACATTCTTTTTGGATGAAACCGACAGTATGACGCTTTTTATTGTCCTGACGCGGATCAGGGAGGAGAAAGATGCATCTCTTCAGTTCGATTTTTGCTGCCGAGCCGGGATTTGTGGGTCGTGTGCAATGGTTATCAATGGTAGACCCGGGCTTGCATGCAAGACCCTCACCAAAGAACTTCCAACTGAGATTACCCTGATGCCGCTCCCGGTGTTTAGGTTGGTCGGCGATCTTTCGGTGGATACCGGCACATGGTTCAGAGCAACAAACGAAAAAATCGGTTCATGGATTCACACGAGCGCTGAATTGGATGCTGACGCTCAGGAAGAACGGATGGAC
>JAGHDR010000317.1 GCA_021159825.1 Deltaproteobacteria bacterium
GAAAAAGGTCGTCTGCTGGGCGGAAGCTATCGCTTCTGCCCCTCGGTATTGGCACAACAGTGCATGAGCCTGCTCATGCAGACCCCGAGCCGGTGGATCACCGCCGGGGCATTGATCTCCCGCATGCCCCACTGGCTCAAGGAGACCCCGTGGCCCAAGCGGACGCCCGAACTTCTGGATCATCTCGCAGACAAGGGATGGCTTTTGAGAAGCGGCACGCGATACATGATGGGTGAGGAACTGGAAGAAGCCTTTGAAAAAGGGCGCATGCACTCGAATATCGACAGCGGCGGCAACGAAATCGAAGTGATTGACCAGGACACCCGCCAGGTGCTGGGGACCCTTCCAAAAACGGCAACGGAGGGGGGACGCCTGATGCTCAGCGGGCGGAATCTCAAGGTGTCGGGTTCGGCTGGACAAGACCGCGTTCTGGTTAAGGATACACGGAAAAAGAGTCAACTCAGTGTATCGTCATCCAGAGGCCCCATCATTCAGAATTCCCTGGCGGAAGATTTTGTCGGGTTCGCGGGCCTTGAACCCGGGTCCGTTCCCATGCTGTTTCTGGAGAATGGATCCTTCGGGTTGTTTCATTTTATGGGAAGCCTTTGGGGTGTGCTTCTTGCGCTGCTCATCACCCGTCGGACCGGAATGAAACCTCGGGCCGCCAATGCTTTTTGCATGCAACTTCCGGAAATGCTCGATGTCCTTCCAATGGACGTAACCCATGAGGAAATCCGCACGATCACCATTCGACACAAGATCAGGCTTCGAAATCGAATCCTCGAAGGGGGCTGGGTCTCACAGATCCCCCCACAACGGCGGCAGACCCATCCGCTGGAAGCCATTGATATGGAAGGGTTCCGGAAGAGGTTGAAGGGCATGACCCTGAAGCAGGGCGTAACATCATCCCAGCACGAGTCCCTGGTTCAGCTGGCGGAACTGACCTTCCGAGATGTTACGGGAATACAAAAATGAACGTCATCTTTTTTTTCATGGTATTGGCGGCAGTTTGTTCAGCGGGCTGGCGACAGGTGGTTTGGACACCGGAGACGGGGGGTGTTCCCCCCATGGAAATGCTTTCCAGAGCAATGGTGGATTCAGCCACGGGTTCCGTGGAATTGGCGCTGGGGCTGGTGGGGGTGATGACCCTTTTCCTGGGGTTGATGAAGGTTGCCGAATCAGGGGGAATGCTCACCATCGTAGCCCGGCTTATCCGGCCGGTAATGGTAAGGTTGTTTCCCTCTGTGCCTGCGGATCACCCGGCCATGGGCAGTATGATTCTGAATATGTCCGCAAACGCGCTGGGTCTGGGCAATGCCGCCACCCCGTTCGGTATTCGCGCCATGCAGGAGCTGAACAAATTAAATCCGGTAAAAGGGACTGCCACGGATGCAATGGTCCTGTTTCTGGCCATCAATACCTCCAATGTGACCCTTTTGCCCACCGGTGTCATCGCCATACGCGCTGCAGCAGGGTCGAATGATCCGGCCGGAATTCTGCCCACGACCCTTTTTGCGACGCTTTTTTCAACCGTCATCGCTATTTTCGCTGCAAAACTCTATGGAAAGCTACCCTTTTTCAGGCGAACGCGTCCGGTTAAAAGTGAGTTTTCGGAGGATTTAAGTGATGATGCGGCGGCTGATTCCCTATCGAAAGAGACCGAGAAAGGGTATCCCCTTTGGGTAAGCGGTATTGCCATGGCAATCCTGGTTTCGCTTATTCCCGTAACGATCCTGTTCGGCCGCGCTATTTCGCCCTGGATCATTCCCGCTTTGATGTTGGGGTTCCTGGCGTTCGGCGTTTTACGAAAAGTGCCGGTCTATGAGGTATTCGTGGAAGGCGCCAAAGAGGGATTTCAGGTGGCCATCCGCATCATCCCCTATCTGGTCGCCATCCTGGTGGCGGTGGGAATGCTGCGTGCCAGCGGCGCCATGGATCAAATGGTTAATTTTCTGGGAACATGGACCTCAAAGGTGGGAATGCCGGCCGATGCGCTTCCCATGGCCCTTCTGCGCCCCCTGTCGGGATCCGGCGCATACGGGGTGATGGCTTCCATTATCAATGACCCCGGGATCGGTCCTGACAGTTACACGGGTTATCTGGTTTCCACTCTCCAGGGATCAACCGAAACCAGCTTTTATGTGCTGGCCGTTTATTTTGGTGCGGTGCAGATCAAACGTATCCGCCATGCCCTGGCAGCTGCATTGACAGCGGATGTTGCCGGCATTTTGGCTGCTATGGCGGTTTGTTCTTTTCTTTATGGTGGATGATATTGAAGGAGTCAGTTATCAGCTGTCAGTTATCAGTTGTCAGCACTGGAGGTTATTTTGAAATTTGAGGATTTGGAAGTATGGAAGAGGTCTTCACGATTATGCGAAGATTTGGTTAAACATTTTCAAGATATTATCGATATGCTTTTACTGAAAACTGATACCCTACAGCGATTTTCTAGTTTTTTGTGACATTAAACCAGATGATAAGATAAAGGAGTTCAGTATGAGTAACAACCCCAATCAGATTAACGTGGAATTCCCGAAGGAAATGGTAGGCGGTGTTTATGCAAACAATATGGCGGTGAACCCACACCGCCGAAGAGTTCATTATGGATTATATTATGATCGCCCCTCCTGCAGGCGTGGTCAAATCACGTATCGTCGTGAGTCCCGGACACATGAAACGGATTCTCCTCGCATTACAGGAGAATCTTGAAAAATACGAGCAGAAGTTCGGCCCCATTCAAATGGCCGAGGAACCGGGAGGCGAAGTGACGATCCAGTGAACCCCATAATTCTAGAATCTTAATGGAACGAAAGGAGGTAGGCGCGCAGGTTGATCTTTTTGTTTTTGATGCCCAGTTTTCGCCTCAAGTTAAAGCGATGGGTTAAAATTGTGTTTTTTGATACGGAGAGTTTTTCGGCAATTTCGATATTGCTTTTGCCTTCTTTGACCAGAGTGGCGACCCGGATTTCCATGGGCGTCAGTTCCAGCACCCTGGACCCGATGTCTCGAACAAACGGGGAAACAATCTGTTCCAGATTGGTTTCAATCACATGTAAATGGTTGGTCTGAATGGCATCCAGGGGGGTGTTTTTAAGCTTTTCGATGTAGGGTTTGACCAGGGTGCTCATGTTGCTGACGACCGAGGATTCAAAATGGGTCCGGTCTTCCTCGCGTCGCCGCAACAATATGCTGAAGGCGGTATTGGCTTCTTCCAGGCTTCGTGTTCGGTATTTCAGTTCCTTTTCTCTTTTTTTAATGTTTGCGATATTCTTTTTTTCCAGAGAAACATCCCTGGAGTAGACGGCCAGCTGCACCACTTTTCCTTTTGCGTTCACAACAGGATACATGGTGTTCTGCAAAACAAGCTTGCCCATGCGATCCTCGAACCGGCTTGGTTTTCCCGTTTTGATGACCTGTGCAATCTTTCCTTCTCTCTTTTTGGCAATCTCGGGCGGCAGGTAATCATACACACACTTGCCCAGGAGTTCGTCAAGCGGTGCTTTAAGCCTTTTGGCGGTCATCTGGTTTGCGGTGATAATATTTCCCTTTGGGTCCAGGAGTTGCGCGGCGTCGGAAGAAGCATTGATCAGCGCGCTCATCTGATTATAGGTCTTTTCCAGATCAGCGGTTCGTTCCGCCACGATTTTTTCAAGCTCGCCATGCGCCTCTGCCAGTGATTTCTCAAGTTCAAAATTGAATAGGGCGATCTCAATGGCGGAACTGACCTGTGCATCAACGAACGGTTTGAGAAGGTACCCGAAGGATCGCGCCGATTTTGCCCGCTCGATATATTCCTCTTCCGAGTAGCCGGTCAGGAATATCACGGGGATGTTCAACTCGTCTCTGATTTTTTTTGCCGCCTCGATACCGTCAATTTTACCCGGCATGACAATGTCCATCAGAATAAGATCCGGGCGGGTTTTTTTGGCCATTTTAATGGCGCCCTCGCCGGAGTCCGCTGTTTCGCCAATTTCGTATCCGGAAGACCTCAGGGCTTCGATTAACTCTGTAACGGTAATCACGTCATCATCAACTATCATGATTTTGGGCATCGCTTAAACCTCATCTGGTTTCCGAAAGGATTTGAAAAAGGACAGATTCCATGCACTAATAATTTC
>JAGHDR010000018.1 GCA_021159825.1 Deltaproteobacteria bacterium
TCTGGAGGGCTATATTGGCCCCCATTTGTGGGCTCAGGTAATTCTCATCCCCCTCTTTTCCTTCCAGAGGCTTACCCCACGTATTGGTGGCGCTTTTCAAATCATCCTTCAGATGGGTATACCTGAGTGCGGGCGATAGGGTGAGTCTGTCTTGAAACAAAAACACACTGTCCTGAAGACCCAGGTTCAAGGTGTCTCGGTTACTTTTGTTGGGATTTTTATGGGTCAGAAGATCTTCGGGATCATAGGATTCATGATGGTAATTCACCATGAAACTCAATACGTTCATATCCGTCAACCATTCCGTGAAAAAATCGCCACCATAGCGCTTTGTGAGATATCGGCTTTTCTGCCTGCCGAGCCCGATGGTGCCGTGGCTGTCGTTATACAATTCATCTTTGTATGAATAGTCAATACTGGTCCGGGTATTAAGACGAAGCGGCCCCAAATCATTGGCAATAAAGCTCAGGGAAGCAATATTTCTTTCGGTTTCCAGAGAAGCATCCGCCTTGGGACTGTTGTTCCAGGTAGGTAATCCCTGATCCTTTGAAAAGTACTGATTCACCAGATCAACGCGTAGATCATCCGAAAAATCATAGCCAGCTTTCGCGAGGACGTTTAGCTGATCAAACTGCGCGTTGTGGCGTTTGACCCATTTGTCATCATTCGGATTATATTCGGTATGGTTATCACACAGGTATTCGAAATCGTTATCGCCGGCCATATAACCGGCGGAGACCAGATAATCCCATTTCCCCGGCTTGTGATTGACAAAACCCGATGCCTTGCGGGTATTGAAAGACCCGTATCCCAGGGTGGCGCTGGCTTTCAAACCTTCCTTGGCCCGAAGAGTCCTGATATTTACAACACCACCGATGGACGCTTTATTGAAATTGATAGGGGTCACGCCCCGATAGACCTCAATGGCCGCCACATCGGAAAGGGCGATGGTACTTAAATCAACCCCGCCCCCTGAGGCATCATTCAGCAGTACGCCGTCCACGAAAACCATCACCTGATCACTGGAGGAACCACGCAGAGAAACCGTGGAAAAACTTCCCGGGCCACCGGCCTGACGAACCTGAACACCGACTTCATTCTGAAGCACTTCCGCCAGATCTTCCATTTTACCTTCGAGTGCTTCACGCTCGATCACCGTCACAAAACCCGTTGTTTCCTCCAGATCCACGTCTCCGGTCTGATAGTCGGGTTGTTCCTGCTCTGCCGTAACCACCACCGTTTCCAGCGTAGTGGTGGTTCTCTGCAACTCATCGGCAAAGACAACTGCTGGACTTGAAACCAAAAAACCCAAGCTGAAAGCGCTTGTAATGTTTCGAATGAAATTTTTCATACTCATAAGAAAAAAACCCCCGGACCGAAAAAATCGACCCGGGGATTTCCCTTTTTTATCCTCAAGATCCAACAGTCCCCCGTCCGTCCTCGAATACCGGCGGGATTCTTCTATTCAGGCAGGTCTTCTGACTCCCTCCCCCTTTTGACAACCTTCCCATTCAAAAAACTTGGCTGGAACAGTGGTCAAAAAACGCCAAAAGAGTTCCCTTAAAAACCAAGGGTAGAGGTCACAGCGGCGGGCCCATCCCGTTTTTACGGAGTTCCCTGTTAGGCTCAATAAGAGCACCTGAACGGCCACTTCTAAAATCGGAGCAAGGGAAAGTCAAGTAAAATCCGGGAAACAACCCCCCTGACCCCTTGCAACAAACTTTAATGGCATCGGGAAACCGGCAGGTTCTTTTCATGCCGCTCCCGGTAACCACAAAGGTGTTTTCAATCCCCACAACCCCCTGCCCCGGGAACACCATTTTGGGCTCCAGAGCAATAACCATTCCTTCTTCAAGACGCGTTTTCCCGCCCTTTCCGATCACGGGCCACTCATCCAGTTCAAGCCCTACACCATGCCCCACAAACGGAACCCCTTTGGGACTTCCCATAAATCCATCCATCAGGCCGGCCTTTTCCACAATGCCTAAAGCCAAAGAATAAAGGTCTTCCGCTTTTGCGCCCGGAAGACCCTTTTGCGCCACCGTATCCTGAACCTCCATCATTATCTCATGGGTATGAACAAAAGGCTCTTTCAGTTTACCGAGTGAAAATATCCGTGTTGAATCGGCAATATAGCCTTCAAAATTGGCGCAATAATCAACCAGTACCGGGCTGTGGGACTCTATTTTGTCCATCCCCGCGCCCTGGGGATAAAAAGGTCCCAAGCCCTTTCCACCCACTGGGCCGATGGAGCCACTGGGAACCGCAGCATTTTCACCCGCCATAATGAGGCCGTATATGGCATCCAGATTGAAGGCATGCGTCGGAACAATACCGGGATGCCCCCGTTTCCGGTAGTAATTTTCAACCATTACGGCGAGTTCCAATTCGGTTTCAGCCTTCGCCAGAAATTCGGGCATTTTTTCATACATGCCATCCACCATTCCGGCAGCCTCGGAAATGCGTTGAATTTCGTACTCGGACTTGATCATTCGAACTTCGCGAATCAGCTGTGAAATATCCACCATTTCAGTATTCGGAAAGAGACGCTGATACAAAAAGTACAGATTTGCCGGAAGAACGTCCATCTCCAGACCCATCCGCCGGGGAAAACCGCTTATCCCTTTTTCTATCAAACGAGGCAGTGTGGAATATCCGGAAAGGGGCACAATCTCCCGGATGGGGGACTCGGAAACGGCCCTTTCAAAGTCTTTTCGCACCATCAGCAGGGGTTCGTCCCCCCCTGGAACAAACAGATGCCCGTCCTGTTTGGTTCCCGACAAGTAATAGAGATCGGCTTTCTCCACAATCAGCGCTCCGTCCACACCATGGGCGGAAAGCCGCTCCTGAAAGCGTTGAATCCGACCGAAAATCTCATCTTCTATAAGCATTGCAGTCATTGTCAAATCACCTGTTTTAATTATGGTTCAAATCCGGAGATTCTCTAAAATTCTAATAATTCAAGAGTTTATTAGCAGAACGTTGACTTTTTAGCAACATTTGTATAGTCCTTATTGCAAGCTCGCCGGTATCGGCGAATGGCAAAAGAAGAAAATCGTCCGAGTTCAGAGGGTCTCCATCTCAAAAAAGGGCATGACAAATGCTTACCCGCCTCAAAGGCCAGATCGAAAGGATCACCTATACCAACGAAGAGAATGGCTACAGCGTCGTCAAACTCAAAGTCTACGGCCGGACAGACCTCATAAACGCCGTGGGCAACATGATGGCGCCCACCCCCGGTGAGATCCTTGATCTCAAGGGAGAATGGTCCAACCATCCCAAGTTTGGCGAGCAGTTCAAGATTACCCATTACAAGACAGAGGTGCCGGCCACGGTTTACGGCATTCAAAAATACCTGGGCTCGGGCCTCATCAAGGGTATCGGACCGGTCATGGCAAAGCGGATTGTCAAAAAATTCGGAGAGTCCACCCTGGACCTGATCGAAACTGACGCGAACAAGCTGCTGACAGTGGCGGGCATCGGAAAAAAGCGAATTGGCATGATCCAGGCGGCCTGGGAAGAACAGAAAGAGATCCGGGAAGTCATGCTGTTTCTTCAAACCCACGGGGTCAGTTCAGGCTACGCCACCAAGATATTCAAGCAATATGGCGATCAATCCATTGCGGTGGTTCAGGAAAACCCTTATCGACTGGCCACGGATATCTTCGGCATCGGGTTTATTACGGCTGACGGGATTGCTGAAAAACTGGGGTTTGACAAACAATGCCAGGTCCGTGCGGAAGCGGGAATTCTCTATATCCTTCATCAGCTGGCGGACGAAGGGCATGTCTACTTTCCTTACGAACCGCTGGTTCAAAAATGCCGGGAAATGCTGGAGATCGACCGAGACCTGATCACCCGGGCCATGGGTGCCAACGTTCTTGCCGCCAGAATCGTTCTGGAAGATCTAAACGATGATTCCGAAGCATTTCTGGAAAACAACAAGGGGGTCTTCCTCAAAAAGTTTCATGTGTCCGAAACGGGTATCGCCGCACGGATGAAAAGACTTTTCAAAGCGCCCAAAGCCATCAGGGCCATAGATGCGGAAAAAGCCGTGGAATGGGTTCAAAAGCAATTGGCCATCGACCTGGCTGAAAACCAGATTGAAGCCATCAAGGAAGCTGTCCAAAGCAAAGTCATGGTGGTCACAGGAGGACCTGGAACCGGCAAAACAACCATCATAAATGCGATTATAAAAATCTTTACACTGCTGAAAATCCACATTCAACTGGCGGCACCCACAGGACGGGCCGCCAAACGCATGTCGGAAGCCACGGGCCGTGAGGCCAGGACCCTTCACAGGCTGCTGGAGTACAGCATGAAAAAGGGGGGATTTCAAAAAGACCAAAAACACCCCCTGCCCTGCGACCTCCTCATCGTGGATGAAGCCTCCATGATTGACACCATCCTCATGCATCATCTCCTCAAAGCCATTCCCCTTCAGGCCACCTTTATCCTGGTGGGCGACATCCACCAACTCCCTTCCGTGGGCGCGGGAAATGTTTTGAAAGACATCATGGCAAGCGCTGCAATTCCCGTGGTGGTGTTGGATAAGATTTTTCGCCAGGCCAGGGAAAGTCGGATCATTGTGAACGCACACCGAATCAATGGGGGGAAGATGCCGCTGCGCCAAAACCCCGGGGAAAAAAGTGACTTCTTTTTCATTGAACAGGAAGATCCGGAACAGGTATTAAATACCATTCTTGACCTGGCAGGTAAACGGGTACCGGATTATTTCGGGTTTGACCCGTTGAACGACATTCAGGTGTTGACCCCCATGCACCGAGGCGTGGTCGGGGCCGGCAACCTCAATCTGGCGTTGCAGAGCCGGCTAAATCAGAATACCCAAGGGATTGAACGGGGCAACCGAACCTTTCGAATCGGCGATAAGGTCATGCAGATCAAAAACAATTACGACAAAGAAGTGTTTAACGGCGACATGGGTCGGATCGTTCGCCTGGAACCGGAAACCCGGGAGGTAATCATCTCTTTTGAGGGCCGTGAATTGCCATATGATTTTACAGATCTCGATGAAATCATCCTGGCCTACGCCGTTTCCGTCCACAAATCCCAGGGGTCGGAATATCCGGCGGTCATCATCCCCATTCTGATCCAGCATTACATGCTATTGCAGCGCAACCTCATCTATACAGCCGTCACCCGGGGCAAAAAACTGGTGATCCTGGTGGGAACCCGCAAAGCGCTTGCCATCGGCATACGCAACGACAAAACGCTCAAACGCTACACCTTGCTGGAAAAGCGGCTTCAGTCTACGACCTGACCGTAGAGATTTCAGAAGGCTTGGGCACATTTTATTTAA
>JAGHDR010000323.1 GCA_021159825.1 Deltaproteobacteria bacterium
CGATCGATGCCTAGGATTTCGGCGGTACGAACACGGACACCCCCGGTTAACTTGAGGATATGGCGGATGTAGTCCCGCTCCAATTCTTCAAGGCTCAAAAGTGAACCATCCGAACGGCCGTAGGTGTAGAGATCCAGGTTCACCAGGTCGGGGGGAAGGTCCTTGACTCGGATGGTTGTTCCATTGCAGACGGCGACAGCCCTTTCAAGGATATTCTCCAGTTCTCTGACATTTCCGGGATACGGATAGGTCTTTAAACATTCCAGGGCCTCGGCTGCAATCCCCTGAATCCGCTTTCCACTCTGGTGGAGAAATTTCCGCAAAAGGTGGTAGGCCAGCAAGGGGATGTCTTTCTGCCGTTTTGCGAGACGAGGAACGTGGATTTCCACCACATTAAGGCGGAAATAGAGATCCTGCCGAAAAGCGCCTTCCCGCACGCCACCCTTGAGGTCTTTGGCGGTGGCTGACAGGAACCTGACATTTATGGAAATCGGGTGGGACGACCCGACCCGAAAGATCTCCCGCTCCTGAATAACCCGGAGTAATTTGACCTGCATGGAAAGGGGCATATCGCCGATTTCGTCCAGGAAAAGGGTTCCCCCTTCCGCAGTTTCTATGAGGCCGGCCCTCCTGCCGCGGGCACCGGTAAAGGCTTCTTTTTCGTGACCGAAAAGTTCGTTTGCGATAAGATCTTCACTGAAAGCCGCACAGTTGAAGGCCATGAATGGACCGTCCGCTCGGGAACTCTGCGCGTGGATGGATCGCGCCACCAACTCCTTTCCCGTACCCGATTTGCCCGTAATGAGCACGCTGCACTCGGCCGGGGCAATTTGGTCGACCATCTCCTTGACCCGGGCAATCCCGGGGCTCTTTCCGATCATAATGGGATCAGCCGGATGCTCATTCTGGTTTATGGACTCCCGGAACAAGGGTTCGCGAAGAAATTTCTGTTCCAGGGCCTGGCCTACGAGGTCCCGCAACTGATCCGGGTTGAACGGTTTGGCCAGATAATGAAAGGCCCCTTCCTTGGTCGCCTCCACCGCGCCTTCCAGGCTTGCATATCCCGTGATGATAATACCTTCCAGAGAAGGGTGTACCCGTTGCGCCCGGCTGAACAGTTCCAGGCCGTTCATGTAAGGCATTTTCAGGTCGGTGATGAGAAGGTCGCAATCCTCTTGTTCCAGCCGGGTCAGGGCCCTCAGTGGATTGCTGTAGGTGAATACCTTGTGTCCGTCTTTTTCCAGAATACGGCGCAGGTTTCGCAGGGAAATCGGGTCGTCGTCCACCACAAAGATGCGACCGGGCTGTTTACATGTGTCTGGCTGGGTCAAGCGGTCATACCCCCATGGGAAGTGTGATGCCGAAAGATTTCCAGGAAAGGACTTTCCCATCTTTCCGCGTCTGATCCATAGAGCCTGCATAAACAAGGACCATCTGTTTTGCATCCGCGCCGGAAATCCTGGACCAGAATCTGAGCCCCTTAAAAAAATCGTGCGAAACCGTCTTGCCGGATTTTATCTCAATGGGAATGAGGAGATCACCCTGATCCACAATACAGTCAATCTCATGGCCTTGGTTGTCCCTCCAGAAATATAAATTGTCCCTCAGACCCCGGTTCATCCTGCCCTTCAAAAGCTCAGAGACAACCCATGTCTCAAAGATATGTCCCCTGGATGCGTGTGTTCTCAGAATTTCCGGATCGGAAATACCCAACAAATATGAGAGCAGTCCTGAATCATAGAAATAGATCTTCGGGCTTTTGATCAACCGCTTGTTGAAGTTCTGATAATGCGGTTTCAAAAGATATACGATATAACCGGCTTCGAGAATGGACAACCATGATTTTGCAGTGTTGTGGGTAATACCGCAGTCATCTCCAAGGGATGACAGGTTGAGAATCTGCCCCGATCGCGCCGCGCACATCTTCAGGAATCTCTGAAAAACAGACAGGTCGGTCACATTTTTCACCTGTCTCACGTCTCTTTCAAGGTACGTGGTCACATAGTTGCCATACCACTGTTGAGGCGTCAGACTCCGGTCATAGATTCTTGGATAACCGCCGGTAAACATCAGTTCCTCAATTGAACCCGGTGCTATTTCCGATTGAACCATTTCGGAATAGGCCAACGGAAGAAGCTCCAGAACAGCAACTCGACCGGCCAGTGACTGGCTGATTCCTTCCATCAGGCCAAAATTAAACGAACCGGTCAGGATGTAGACACCTTCTTTGTTTTTGTTGTCCACGTGCGTTTGAATATAGGAGAAGAGATCAGGTGCACGCTGGATTTCGTCCAGAATAACCCCTTCAGGATAAGCCTCTATAAATCCTCGGGGATCACTTAAAGCATATTCCCGAATATCCGGTTCTTCTAAAGACACATATGTCCACTCGGGAAAAACGGCCTTTACCAGGGTTGTTTTTCCCGACTGTCTCGGACCGGTAACCGTTACGACAGGGTACTGCCGGGAAAGCGTCTCCAATTTTGATGCAAGTTCTCTTTTAATCATTCCGGCATGCTAGGCTGTTTTTTACATTTTGTCAATATGATTTACAATCTGTCACAGGACTTTTGAGATCAAGTTTTCGAATGAAAAGCGGACAGGTCAATAATGGCACTTTTCATATTTCAGATAAGATACGAGACACCATGGTACACAAGAAAGGCCTTGACTGCGTGATATTTGACATGTAATTTGGCAATTATAATGATATATGACGGTATCTGCGGCAATTATTATGGGGGTAGCCCATGTATGTCAAAAGACAATTGGATTTATTAAAGATCCTACGAAAAAAATCCTACTTTTTATTCGGACCACGTCAAACAGGAAAAACATCCTTGATCCAACATACGTTAAATGACTACAGGTATTACAATCTACTTCAAACGGATGTGTATCTGCAATTAAGCAGGACACCCCAAAGGCTTCGCCAGGAAATCACAGACGATGACAAGATTGTTATCATCGATGAGATTCAAAAGCTGCCCATTCTGCTTGACGAAGTACATAATTTAATTGAAGAAAAAGGGATCCGGTTTCTCCTTACGGGGTCCAGCGCAAGGAAACTGAGAAATAAAGGCGTGAACCTGCTGGGGGGCCGCGCCAGAACCAGGCGGCTGCGCCCTTTTATTTTCAAAGAGTTAAAAGAGGATTTCCAATTACTGAAAACCCTGGACAGAGGTCTGATCCCCTCCATCTATTTTTCCGATGCACCATTTGAAGATCTGGGGGCATATGCCGGAAATTATTTAAGGGAAGAGATTGCGGCGGAAGCCATCGTCCGGAATGTTCCTGCATTCAGCAGATTTCTCACTGTAGCCGGGCTGTGCAATGGTAAAATGATTAATTATACGAACATAGCAAGCGATGCACAGGTTCCAAGATCAACCGTGCAGGAATATTTTCAGATTCTACGTGATACGCTGCTTGGCGATGACCTGCCTGCATGGCGTAAATCCGTCAAACGAAAACCGGTTTCCACTTCGAAATTCTACTTTTTCGATATAGGAGTGGCCAGATTTCTTCAAGGTCGTCGCGGGCTGGAAATGAGATCTCCGGAATTCGGGGAGGCATTTGAAGCGTATATCCATCATGAGATAAAAACCTACTGCGATTACAAGGGGGGTTGTGACCTGTGCTACTGGAGGGCAACCTCAGGCTTTGAGGTTGATTTTGTCATCAACGGAAAAACAGCGATTGAGGTAAAAGGAAAGGCAAATATCACAAGAAAAGACTGCAAAGGATTGACTGCAATAAAGGAAGAAGGACTTTTAAGGAATTATATATTGGTCTCTCTTGAAAATACCCCCCGAAAAGATGGGGATATATGTATCCTTCCCTGGAAAGATTTTATTACAAACCTGTGGCAGGATGCATATGTATGATAAAGAGAGAAAAAGGGAACTGACCAGAGGATTACGCAGATTAGCGAGTAGAACTTCACCGGGTCAACTGGCGATACTTAATGCGGCTGGGTATCGCCGCGTCGGCGCACAGCCGCTTTCGGCGGTCCGCTTCATATTCGGTCCAGTTTCCCTGAAAAAACGTTACACGGCTGTTCCCTTCAACGTAGGAACCGGGGTCGGCCCTTGACATAGGACATCGTGTCTTATGTCAAGGGCTGACCCCGTATTTCCGCGTTTATGACACCGATGGGTAAGATGCCAAATTTGACCTGGAATATAATGTCTTTTCGCTC
>JAGHDR010000290.1 GCA_021159825.1 Deltaproteobacteria bacterium
ACCACCTTGACCCGGGTGCGGTTTCCCACCACCTGATCGCCCTCTTTAATCGCACCGATACGCCTGATATCCAGGCGCTGACTGGCATAAAATTTCAGTGCGTTCCCCCCCGAGGTGGTTTCCGGATTTCCGAACATGACGCCGATTTTCATCCGGATCTGGTTGATGAAAATAACGCAGGTTCTGGATTTGCTGATGGTTCCGGTGAGTTTTCGAAGGGCCTGGCTCATGAGCCTGGCTTGAAGGCCCATATGGTGATCTCCCATTTCCCCTTCAATTTCCGCCCTGGGTACCAGCGCGGCCACTGAATCGATAATCAATACATCGATGGCGCCGCTTCGTACCAGGATTTCAGTGATATCCAATGCCTGTTCTCCCGTATCCGGCTGGGAAACCAGAAGATTGTCCACGTCCACCCCAAGCTTTCTGGAGTACACCACGTCCAGGGCGTGTTCCGCATCCACAAACGCCACCATTCCGCCCTTGATCTGGGCCTCCGCCGCGATCTGGAGCGCCAGGGTGGTTTTTCCGGAGGACTCCGGTCCATAAATTTCTATCACCCTGCCCCTGGGCACGCCGCCGACGCCGAGGGCCAGATCCAGGGTCAGAGATCCCGTGGAGATGGCCGGGATATCGACGCTTTTATCCTCGCCCAGCTTCATGATGGATCCTCGACCGAACTGCTTTTCGATTTGGGAAATGGCCTGATCAACAGCTCTTTCTTTATCCATTTGTCTCCCCTTTGTTACCTTCGGTAACGATTTATAGTTTGCACCCTATGATTTCACAACTTCAAAGTTTTTTCACCCGCCAAGCGGCCAGGCATCCAGCTTGGTATAAATGGCCCCGCCCGCGATACCTCCGAAATGACCCTTTTAATGTCCGGCGGCAGTTCAAATGCCGGGAATGAACGGATCTCCATTAAGATACCTGCGAACCCAATCCAGGGCCATCATGGCGCTGTTCAGTTTAACCTGTTTTCTTCTTCCCCAGAAGCGGTATTTTTCCGTAAAGGTCCCTTTTTCGGAAGAAAGGGCAATATGAACCGTGCCCACGGGTTTGTCCCGGCTTCCCCCGTCGGGCCCGGCAATTCCGGTGATGGCCAGACCCAGATCCGCATCCATACAGATCCGCACGCCCGTTGCCATTTCGTGCGCCGTTTCAGGACTGACCGCACCATGGGTGTCAATGGTTTTGGCTGAAACCCGTAACAGGTCCACTTTTGCCCGGTTGCTGTACGAGACCACGCCCCCTTGAAAATATTGCGAACTGCCGGCAACATCCGTTAAGCGATTTCCGATGAGTCCCCCGGTGCATGATTCCGCCACGGAAAGGGTTTTTTCGTTTTTCAGCAATATCTCGCCCACCACTTCTTCCATTTCACGGCTGTCGTGTGTAAAAACATAAGCGCCCACCATTTCAGAAATGGTCGCTTCAACCCGATCCAGGGTTTTTGAAATACTGGGCTCATCTTTGCCCCTTAAGCTGATGGTAATGTGGTTTTCCGGAAAATGGGGGTAGAATCCCAGAACCACGTTTCCGATCTTTTCTTCCAGGGATCTGAATATTTCAGCGATACGCGGTTCATCAAGTCCGTATAGCTTTATGATCCGCTGCCGCATGACCGGCAGGGTTTCATATCGGCCCAGGATATCGGGAAGGACGAATGTGTCAATGAGGTAGCGTGTCTGATCGGGGACGCCGGGGAGAAAATAGAAATTGACGTCTCCAGTGACCAGGGAAAAACCGCAAGTGGCGCCTTTGGGGTTAATCATTTGGGCTCCCTCCGGCATTAAAGCCATTTTTTTAAGGGATTCCGTCATTTGTATTTTGCGTACCCGCACATATTGCTCGATTTTCTTCAGCATCTGATCATCGATACAAAGGGGGCGGTCCAGAGCATCGGCAGCGATTTCACAGGTTATGTCATCGGTGGTGGATCCCAAGCCTCCGGTTACAATGACAAAATGCGAAGAATTAAGTGCCCTTTTCAGTGCGTCACCGGTCCTTTTTTCATCATCACCCACGGATGTGACGCGAATCACTTTCAGGCCGGATGCGGTCAATCTGCCGGCGGCATACCAGGAATTCAGGTCCTGAGTCCTTCCGGAAACCAATTCGTTTCCGATGGTGATGATTTCTCCGTGCATGGTATTTCCTAAAAAATCAAAAAGACGCAAAAAACAGAATAAGTCTCAGCCCCAGATTCGCATACAGGCCGGCCATCAGGTCATCCAGAACAATCCCCAACCCGCCGTGGAGTTTTTCCGCTGCGTTGGCAGGCCATGGCTTCCAGATATCGAAAAGTCGAAACAGAAGAAAACCGGCCGTCAGCGTTCCCCATGAAAGGGGAATCCACAGCATGGTCAGAAGAAAACCGGCCACCTCATCGATCACCACTTCCGACGGGTCTACCCTATTCAGCAAGTTGTGGACCACCTGTGAAGACCAGATGGCGACCAGGGTCATGATCATCAAAACCAGGGCGCTGGACAGGGGCGAAAAAATCCCTGACAATACCACCAGGGGGACGGCTGCCAGGGTGCCGAAAGTTCCCGATGCAAAAGGCATCAGCCCGGACCCAAACCAGGTGCCCAGGATCAGCGCCGCTTTTCCGTAGGGACTGGTCTGCCTGAAAACAGCAGCGATTCCCGGATGTTCAGATTCGGTTTCCGGCATGGCCCAAGGACACTTATCCTTTAAACTTTAAGCTGTCTATCCACTGATAGATGTCTCGCAGTGGAATATTATTCTTCAGCGCAGTTTCCCGGCAAACGTCATATTCCGGTACCAGGCGGGAGGATTTCCCCCGAATCACGCGTTTGACGGCTATCTTCCCCCATGGACTCTCCACCACCTCCCGGTTTCTTTCAAGGACCATCCGCCGGGTGTAGCGAAAGCGGATGCCCAAGGTGGTGGTTTCCTGAACCATGATTTCCATAAGAGGGTCTTTCTGCTCCGGTCTTCCGATCACTTGAACCTGTACCCCGGGGCGGTTTTTCTTCATCTGGACGGGTAAAAAAACCACATCCAGAGCACCCGCTTCCAACAGCCGTTCCATGAGATAGCCCAGGCCTTCCGGGCGCATATCATCCAGGTTCGTTTCAAGAACCACCACCGTATCCGTTTGCTTTCCATGTTCCTCATGACCGATGATGATGCGAAGCAGGTTCGGCCGATCCGGCAATTCCCGTGAACCGACCCCGTAACCGACATGTTGAACCACCATGGGGGGCATGGGACCAAAGGATGCGGCCAGTCCGGTGGCAAGCGCCGCCCCTGTGGGCGTAACCATTTCCTGTTGAACGCCCGAATTCAATACCGGAACCCCTTTTAAAAGCGCCAGAGTGGCCGGCGCTGGAACAGGGATTCTGCCGTGGGCCGTCTTGACAAAGCCCGATCCCAGGGGAAGGGGGGAAACCAGGAGACGTTCGATCCCCAGGATTTCAAGGGCGTATACCGTCCCCACAATGTCGATAATGGAATCGACGGCACCCACCTCATGGAAGTGGACCTGGTCGGGGGGCAGGTTGTGAATATGGCCTTCCACCCGGGCCAGGGATTCAAAAATCGCCATTGATTTTTTTTTGACGGAATCTGTCAAATCGCCCTGGTCTATGGTCTCGCTTATGGTTTTCAGGCCTCTATTTTTGTGCCCATGCTCTTTATGCCCAAGTTTTTTGTGATGGGCTTCATCCAGATGAACCATAAAACGCGTACCTGAGATCCGGTTCCGCGTCTCTCGCCTTAGCTCAAGGTCGTAGCCATGAAAAGGCAGGGTCTGAAGGCACTGTTTCAATTGGTCAAAGGAAAGCCCTGCGTCCAGAAGGGAACCGAGAAACATATCCCCGCTTAAACCGGAAAAGCAATCCAGATAGGCTGTTTTCATGGGGTGCTCAAAAAAATAAGGTTCGGAAGCACAAAAAGCCCTACCCGGCGGGGCAGGGCTTTTTCATTTAATAATATGGGTTGTTACAGCGCCTCGGCAATCAGCTCGGAGATGTCCTTGATCTCGATCTCGTCTTCCTTGTTGACGGTCTTTCGGCTGTCTTCCAGCATGGAGATGCAGTAAGGGCATGCCGTGGCCAGAATGGTTGCACCGGTTTCAATGGCTTCGTGGATTCTCAGGTCGGAAAAACGCCATTCCGGGGGTGTTTCCATCCAGAGCCGTCCACCTCCGGCACCGCAGCACAGACTTTTTTCCCGGCTGCGTTCCATTTCCACCAGGTTGTCGCCTGTAGCGGCGTTGATCAATGCTCTGGGTTCATCATACACTTCGCTGTGCCGGCCCAGGTAACAGGGGTCGTGGTAGGTGACCTTTTTATCCAGGGTTTTGGACAGTTTCAGCGTTCCCTTTTCGATCAGTTCCGCCAGAAGCTGGGTATAATGAACCACTTCAAATTCGCCGCCAAATTCCGGGTACTCCTGGGTGTAGGTATAGTAACAGTGAGGCGAAGTGGTGATGATTTTTTTGACCCCTTTGTCCTGGTAGAGCTTGATATTCTTCTGCGCCATGTTCATGAAAAGTTCTTCATCGCCGATCTTTCGAACCGATTCCGCGCAACAGCTTTCGTCTTCGCCGATAACGCCAAAGCTGACGCCGGCGGCTGTAAGCACTTTGACCATGGCTTTGGCGATATTCTGACTCCGGGGATCGTAGGCGGAAGTGCAACAGACAAACAGGAGATATTCGGTGTTTTCATCAAACACCGGTACCTCCAGACCTTCCATCCAGGCGGTTCTTTTTCCCCTGGGTTCGGACCAGGGATTGCCATTGCTATGCACGCTTCCCGTGACTGTCTTCAATACTCCGGGGATGGTTCCCGCCTCGGCCATCATGCCCCTCATGGCTTTGACCACATCGATGATGGTTACACCGCGAGGGCATTTCAAAACACAGGTGTTGCAGGTGGTGCAGCCGTAAAGGATGTCATCCTCTTCGTACCCTTCAACGCCCAGTTGGGCCATGCGAATCAATTTTCGAATATTGAAAGGGCCGTCAACAATACGCCAGGGACAGGATCCCGCGCACATGCCGCATTGCATGCAAAGGTTCAGTTTTTCCGCCCCCATGGCGACGAGGGCTTCATTTACTTCATAAAACGGGGTTAATGCTTCCATTTTTAAGGTGCTCCTTTCAGCAAAATTTATAGCAACCAGTTGTTCGGTAAAGAAAGGGATCAAAACAATCGAATTTTTTTAACAAATGCAACTATTGATGTCAACAGAGGAATGGATTCGATTGCAAATGATGTAAATCGACATGGTCTGTTGAATGTTGACTTTACTCCTTGTAAAACTTAAATTAATGAATGTTCGCATAAAGAATTCAAAAAAGCCTCTTTGAAGGGGCGGCTACAGTAGTCTATATGAATTTGAACCATACGCCTTAACCCTTACACCTAACCGCAAAGGTTGTAATCTTTCTAAGGAGGGAATTTAATAATGAGATTTGATAAATTTACACTAAAAGCACAAGAAACCATTCAAAATGCTCAGCAACTGGCCGAACGATTCGGCCATCAGCAGATGGAACCCGAACATATTGTCAGGGCTATCCTTGACCGGAAGGAAGGGGTCATTCCCCCTTTGCTGGGAAAAATCGGTGCGGATCAAAATCAGCTGGCAGGCGCTTTTGAAGCGGTGCTTGAAAAGATGCCAAAGGTATCCGGGGGAGGGTACGGCCAGGCGTACCTGTCTCAAAACGCCAAGGCCATGTTGGACCGCGCTTTTGCCGAGGCTGGACAGGTCAAAGACGAGTTCGTGAGCCTTGAGCATATCCTGCTGGCAGCAACCGAGGAAAAGCAGGGTGAAGCAGCCCGTCTGCTGGCGGCCGCAGGCGTCACCCGCGATGCAATACTAAAGGCCCTCGTGGATATCCGAGGCGGGCAGCGCATTACGGACCAGAACCCGGAAGACAAATATCAGGCCCTTGAACGGTTCTGCACGGACCTTACGGCCATTGCCTCCAAAGGAAAACTGGATCCGGTCATCGGAAGGGATGATGAAATTCGAAGGATTGTGCAGGTCTTGAGCCGAAGGACCAAGAACAACCCCGTGCTCATCGGAGAACCCGGTGTGGGGAAAACCGCCATTGTGGAAGGGCTTGCCCAGCGCATCATTCAGGGCGATGTTCCTGAAACCCTCAAAGATAAAAAGGTGGTGGCCCTGGACATGGGGGCTTTGATCGCCGGGGCCAAGTACCGGGGAGAATTCGAGGACCGCCTGAAGGCCGTGCTCAAAGAAGTGACCGATGCCGAGGGACAGATTGTCCTTTTCATCGACGAGATGCACACCCTGGTGGGTGCGGGGGCCGCCGAAGGGGCCGTGGACGCCTCAAATATGTTGAAACCGGCCCTGGCGCGCGGGGAGCTGCGATGCGTGGGCGCCACCACCATCAAGGAGTACCGAAAATACATTGAAAAGGATGCGGCATTCGAGCGGCGGTTTCAGCCGATCATGGTGGAAGAACCCACCGTGGAAGATACCATCTCCATCCTTCGGGGGTTAAAAGAAAAATATGAAGTGCACCACGGGGTTCGCATCAAAGATTCGGCCCTGGTGGCTGCGGCAACGCTTTCCAACCGGTATATTACGGACCGTTTTCTGCCGGATAAGGCCATCGATCTGATCGATGAAGCCACCAGTCGGCTGAGGATTGAAATCGACAGCATGCCCGCTGAGATCGACAATATGCAGCGGAAGATCACACAACTGGAAATTGAAAAAGAGGCTTTGAAAAAGGAGAGGGATAAGGCCTCCAAGGAGAGGCTACAGAAGATCAAGGACGAGCTGAAAGATTTGAAATCCCAGACCGAGGTGATGACCAAACATTGGAAGAAAGAGAAAGAGGCCATCCATAAGATCCGGAGCATTAAGGAACAGATGGAAAAAACCGGGTCTGAAGCCCAGATTGCGGAACGGGAAGGGGATCTCGCCCGGGCTGCCCAATTGAAATATGGGCAGCAGGCCGAGCTGGAAAAGACCCTGGAGGAAGAAAACAGGAAACTTGAGGAGCTCCAGAGTGGGCAGAAAATGCTCAAGGAAGAAGTGGACAGCGAGGATATTGCCGAAGTGGTGGCGAAATGGACCGGAATCCCCATATCGCGAATGATGGAGGGAGAAAAGGAAAAACTGCTACAGATGGAGGAAAGGCTTTCAAGGCGGGTCGTGGGCCAGCTAAAGGCCATCGATGCTGTGGCCAATGCGGTGCGCCGGGCCCGTTCCGGGCTTCAGGATCCCAACCGGCCCATCGGGTCCTTCATTTTTCTGGGGCCCACCGGCGTGGGCAAAACGGAGTTGGCGCGAACTCTGGCGCAGTTTCTATTTGACGATGAGCAATATATGGTTCGGGTGGATATGAGTGAATACATGGAAAAGCACTCGGTGGCGAGATTGATCGGTGCCCCCCCGGGTTACGTGGGTTACGAGGAAGGGGGCTATCTGACTGAAGCCATTCGGCGGCATCCCTATTCCGTAGTTCTGTTTGATGAAATCGAAAAAGCCCACCCCGACGTGTTTAACGCTCTGCTTCAGATTCTGGACGACGGGCGCATGACCGACGGCAAGGGGCGAACGGTGGACTTTAAAAACACCGTGCTGATCATGACCTCAAACGTGGGTAGCCAGATCATTCAGGAGATGCAGGGGAAAAGCAGCGAAGAGATGGAGAAGACAGTGATGGAAGTCCTTCGGGCTACCTTCAAGCCCGAATTTTTGAACCGCGTCGATGAAATCGTTACCTTTAACTCCCTGGGTCCTGAAGAGATCAAGAAAATTGTGGGGATCCAAATCGGACTTTTAAGCAAACGCCTTGAAGCCAATAAAATTGCTCTGAAGCTGACGGATGCGGCCGAAACTTTCCTGGCGGAGACCGGTTTTGATCCTGTTTACGGGGCCCGGCCGTTGAAAAGGGCTATTCAGCGTTATATCCAGGATCCGCTGGCCATGAAAATCCTTGAGGGGTCGGTCAAAGAAGGTGACCGGATCGCTGTGGATATTAAAGACGGAGGAATCATCTTTTCGTAAAAACAGAACCGCCCATTGTTTTGATAAGACAATAGGCAGTCTTTTCAGAATTTCTTTAATGTTTCGGGTTGCTGGGTGGGGACCGTTGCGGCTTTGCCGCCTTGGTTTAATATTCCCCCGGCATGGTTTTGAGTTGGGCCAGTGGAAAAACAGGGCCGTCTTTACACACGTACTGGTCACCGATGTTGCATCGGCCGCAGATGCCGATGCCGCATTTCATGCGCATTTCAAGGGAAAGGATAATCCGCTCCGGAGAAAATCCCAGTTTTTCCAGAACCGGCTGGGTAAATTTGATCATGATGGGTGGTCCACAGACGATGGCGATGGCATTGTCCGCACTGGTGATCTTCTGCTCCGTAATGGTGGGGACGAATCCCACATTGTATTTCCAGTCCGGATCATCGGTCCCGTCCACGGTGATATGCATGTTGATGTCATCTCGCTGTTCCCATTCAGCCAGTTCATCCTTATAAAGCAGCATGCCGGGACTTCTGGCGCCGTACACCACGGAGATGTCCGCAAATTTGGACCTGTTTTCAGGGTCCAGCATATAGATGATGCTGGATCGCAGGGTGGTGAAAGCGAAACCACCCCCCACGATCACCACATGCTTCCCTTCCATCTCGTCCCAGGGATACCAGTTGCCCAAAGGGCCCCGGAGCCCCATGATATCGCCTTCTTTCATATTATGCAGATGGGTGGTGACAAGTCCCACCTTGTTGACCGTAAAGGCCACGAAACCCTTTTCCGTTGGCGAGGACGCGATGCCGATGGGGATCTCTCCCTTTCCGGCAATGGATAACTCTCCAAATTGTCCCGGCGTATAGGCGAATTTTTCCTCGTCTTCCGGGTTGAGAAACACAAACCTGAAAGTTTTGAGGTTTTTATCCTCTGTTTCCGTGACAATCCTGTCAATGCGAACAGGATAGGGTAAATAAGGATTTCCCAATTGAACCCCCCTCTTTGTTGCGCACGGCGCCAGGCGCCAAACGCATTGCTTTCAATTTTTCATCGCTCTAAGCGCCAGGCACTCTGCGCTAAGCGAAATCATTCATCAACTTGCAGACGTTCCGAATATCGATGTTCACCGGGCAATACCTGACGCAGCGGCCGCATCCCGAGCACTGAACACCATTTTGGTATTTGTCCACATAATACTTGAGTTTATGCATAAAACGCTGCCGAACCCGCTGGAATTTGTCGGCCCTTGGATTATGCCCCGATCCGTGAAGGGAAAAGAGGGGAAACATGCACGAATCCCAGTTGCGAATCCGGTCACCCTGGTTTCCCTGAACTTCATCCTGAATGTCGAAACACCAGCAGGTGGGGCAAAGATAGGTGCAGGTACCGCAATTAAGACATGCAAACGCCACCTCTTCCCAGAACGGGGCGTCAAAAAGTTCGTTGGTCACTTTGTCTTTCAATTGATCCGTGGGTACCGTGGCGGTGATTTTATCCCGGGCCGGCTGCTTCAGCGCTTCGGCCGCCGCAAGCGCTGCGTCGTCCGCCGGGTTCCCAGCCGTTTTCTCCAACAACGCGTCTCCTTTTTCGGTGATGCCTTTTGCCAGGAATCGGTCTCCCAGATCAAAGAGCAGCACATCCAGTCCCGCTTCATGGAATGGACCGCCTCCCACCTGGGTGCAGAAGCATGTGGCGCAGGGAGCATTGCATCCGAGCCCCACCAGGGTGGTGGCTTCAAAATGCTGCGTCCACCAGGGATCCTGATATTCAGGATTGTCAAAGTTGCGTTTTACAATTTGAAAGGCCTGGGCGTCACAGGGTCTGATGCCCAACACCGCGCAGGGCGAATAGTCCTTGGGTGATTCCTTCAGGATATGGGCATCCTCTTCCGATTCGTCCAGAGAGTATTCAAACATCCTTTCCGATTCCGGATAAATAACGGATTTGGGGGAAAGCCTGGTGTTTTCATAGTCAAAGTCCGGCTTTTTGTTCCCGTCAAGGGGCATGAATGTATGAAAATCGCCATCTTTAACCGGACCGAAGAGTTTATAGGACTCCTTCAAGGTCTCCAGGGTTCCCAGCCATTCTTCTTTAGTGAATACTTTTTCAGTCATATCAGCTACCTTCATCTATTGATGATATCTGTTGGTTCCGTTTATGGACTATTTGATAAAATCGTTATAGTCATCGGGCCGGTAAACATCCAGCGGCGGTCTTTTCTCCGGATCAAGCCCGGCTTCCCAAGAGAAAAGTTCCCGGGTATCCTTATTGAGTTTCTTGGTAAATTGTCTCATGGAGATGCCCATGGGGCAGACGCGTTCACAGGCTCCGCAATCGGTACATCGTCCCGCGCAGTGATAAGCCCTCAGGAAGTGAAAGGTCATGGTGTCCGTGGGATCAACGCTTTTCCCCACCCACTGGGGGGTCGATTCATCCACAAAACAGGTGGGGCAATAACACAGGGGACAGGCATTCCGGCAGGCGTAACATCGAATGCACCTTGAAATAAGCCGTGTGAAAAACCCCTGTTTCTTTTCGGGGTCCATGGCTTCGATTTTTTCCACATCCGAATAGGGGTTGACATCGGTCTGTTCATCCACCGGGTCGCCCAGCATTTCATCGTATATGACGGGATTGCGGTGGGTACAGACCGCGCAGTTGCTTTGCAGAAACTTATTTTTCTCAAAGGTTTCCTCAAAATCGTGACCCTTAACCGTGAATTCAGCCCCGTTCTGATGAACGCCCAGAATTTCCTTAAACTTGACCGCTCGGACCACGGCCCGGTGGTCAATCATCCCTTCGCAGGGGATGCCCACGATATAGAGCTGATCCCGCTTGATCTGGTTTTCAATAATATGGGTGACAATGTTTCTCGAGTTGCACCCGTTGGCGATGATGCCGATCTTATCGGTTCGCTTGGTCAGGTAATTGCAAAGGTTCAGACCGCAAAAGTTGTCCCAGTAGAGTGGGTCCACTTTGTCGGGGTGGTTCACCAGCAGAGGCTCGTTCATCATGGGCACCGTTCCCTTCCGGTAGCCGATGAAGACATCCACCTTTTTCTCTGCAAGCAGCCTTTTTGCAGTTTCCCTGATTTTTTCAGTGTATTTGAGCATTATGCCACCTCGGCTCTCGATTTAACGAAATAACGGGTCGGGCCCAAGGCCTTTACGTCGCCGGCCACCGCATTTGCCACTTCAATAAACTTGGTTGCTTCAGCTGACGATATCCAGGAAAAATGGAGCCTGCCCGGCTCAAGGCCGACATGTTCCAAAAGACCCTTTAAGAGTGCGAATTTCCGTCTTGCGTAATAATTACCTTCCAGGTAATGGCAGTCGCCGGGGTGTCATCCGGACACCCATACGCCGTCAGAACCATGGCGAAAGGCTGCCAGTACGAATTTCGGGGTAACCCGGGCCGAGCAGGGCACCCGGATGATTCTGAAATTGGGCGGGTATTGAAATCGGCTTACCCCCGCCAGATCC
>JAGHDR010000353.1 GCA_021159825.1 Deltaproteobacteria bacterium
AAAACGACAAGGAAATCCCCCAACTGAAAGACATGAAAAGATCTGTAAAGATTGAACCGATTCTTGACGCCGTGGAATCCGAATTTGGATGCACAAAAGCAGAGATTCTTGAAAAAGGGCGGAAAGGGAATCCGGCTCGGGACATGGCGGTCTATCTTGCGCGTGATTTGACCGGGGAGAGTGCTCAGAGCCTGGGAACCTGTTTTGGCGGTATCTCAGGCGCAGGGATTACGATGAGATACAAACATATATCCCGGGAGGCAGCGCAATCCAGACGTCTGGAAGCCAGACTGGAGAAGCTTCGGAACCTGATAGTTAATATTTAAGATCTGACCCTAGGCACTCAATGCCTACGAAATCGCCACGGTGCGCAACCCGGCCTGGTTGGCAAACTGGTATCGGGACAGGGACGAAGCAGTGGTCCAAAGGTTTCGGGACCTGGGATTCAAAACCGGCGATTTCATCGGAATTGATATTGATATGAAAGAAAAACCCACAGCTTACCGACTTTAGAAAACAGTTATCGGTTTTTTGTTGACTTTGTTCCCATTTCAGCGTTTCATGGAGTCACACGTTTAGTGCCTGGTACCTTATCACGTGGTTTTCTGTCACAAAAAACAAGAAGTTCATTGACCGAAAAACCTAAAACTGCGGCTTGCCGCTTTAGACCTTAAACACCTCGATTCTAACCGGGAGGACAAGCGATAGAAAAACTGACTGCCAAAGACATCATGAGCCGGGAAGTTCTGACCGTAAACGCTGAACTGTCTCTCCAGGGATTGGCTGAATTTCTGTTTCACAATTCCATATCGGGTGCGCCGGTTACATCCAAGGATGGGAAACTGATCGGCGCCGTATCCGTCACCGACATCATCCGCCACGAAACCGTTCCGGAAAAAGGGCCGCAATTCAACAGTCGGCATGATTACTATGTTCACACGGCTGAAAACCGGTTTTCACACCAGGACCTTGACGCCCTCCATTTCACGACTGAAGCACCGGTAACGGTTCAAGATATTATGACCCCCAGAATTCTGGAAGTCAGAGAACAAGATACCGTGCAGCAAGTGGCGAAGACCATGATCAAAAACCGCATCCATCGCGTGTTTGTCACCCGTGAGGAAAAACCCATCGGTATCATTTCCACCGTGGATATGCTGAGAATCATTCGGGATATATAAGGACGCTTACGCCAGATACCTGGCGGTTTTCAGTTCCTTTCCGAGACTGTAGCGCAGGTGCAGCCGAAGCACCTTTTTCATCTCATCCATCATGGTATCCGTTAACGTTGCCCATTGGGCATCATCCAACGGGGTTGTCTGGATCTGATCCAGTTCCCTGGCCGCATCCGGGTCAAGGCCGGGCAATCGCGCAGACTCTTTTTCACACTTGAGGCAGGCAATACCTCCTTTTTTCTGTTTAAACACGGCCCGGCCCTCGCCGGCATACGATCGGCCACAGTCACAGCACCGTTCAAAATTGATGCCGTACCCGCCAAGGGCAAGAGCTTTGGCTTCAAAAAAAACCCGCAGTTGTTCTTTTTTCATGTCGCCCGCAAGGGCGGAAAACGCATTTTTTAGAAGCGTAAACATACGCGGCTCCGCAACGCCCAGGGGAAAGAGGGTCTCGGCCAATTCAACCATGTAGCTGGCCAGGGACAGGGCATGAAAATCGGTTCTCAGCCCCGGAAAACCATGAATCAGCTTTCCCGAATGGAGGAAATAGAGATCCCGCCCGCTTTTGCGCTCGTACTCCAACCGGGTCAGGCAAAAGGAATCGAGGCAGTTGGCAAAGCGTCTGCTGCTCTTTCTGGCCCCTTTGGCAACCCCTTTAAGTCGACCCCTGTCGGCGGTAAAAAAACTGACCAGGAGATCCGTTTCTCCGAATTCCCAGGTTCTTGCGATAATGCTTTCGGAAACATGCATGGTTCTATGGGATCACAACCGCTTTGACATTGCGATAAGACTCTTTCCAGTGATTGACAAACCTTTCCTTTTTCTCTATGCTGCCGCCAATCATTACCATATCAGCGCTATGGAAAAAAGCATCAAATCATACAGCCGAATCATTTTGGAGGCACCACATGCGAATCCTAGAAAAAGCCCTGGCCGAGGGGCGAAGCGCCCTTTCCGAATATGAGGCCAAACAGTTTCTCAAAACCTATCAAATTCCCGTTACCCGAGAACGGGCGGTAACCGATAAAGAGGGCTTAAAGGCCGCCATAGAAGAGATCGGGTTTCCCCTGGTCCTGAAGGGTTGCGCATCCACCATTGCCCACAAAACAGGAAAAGGCCTCATTGAAGTGGATATCCGGAACATGGAAGAGGCGCTCGACGCCTTCCAGAACATCATGGCCAAAATGACCGAAGAAGACGGCCAGGTGCTGGTCCAGGAAATGATCAAAGGACAACGGGAACTGGTGGTGGGTCTCACCCGCGATCCCCAGTTCGGGCCATGCGTCATGTTCGGTCTGGGCGGCATTTTCACCGAAGTGTTAAAGGACATCTCCTTTCGTGTGGCACCACTTGAGAAACGTGATGCCCTTGAAATGATGTCGGAAATCAAAGCCCATAAAATCCTGGATGCCGTGCGGGGCATGCCTGAAGCTGACCGTGATCTGTTGGCGGACATCCTGATCAATGTGGGCCGAATCGGCCTTGAAAACGATGCCGTCAAAGAAATCGATATCAATCCCCTGATTCTTTCCGGCAGCAAACCCGTGGCGGTAGACGCCCTGGTGGTATTGGAATAAGATTGTCATTGGAGTAAAATATGCCCCTGTTCACCATCGATCCCGAAAAATGCAACCGTGACGGCATCTGTGTTGCCGAGTGCCCTTCGCGCCTCATCCTCATGTCTTCCCCCAAGGCCATTCCAACACCGATCCCCGATGCGGAAGAATATTGCATTCAATGCGGCCATTGCGTGTCGGTCTGTCCCGAGGGCGCCCTGAGCCTATCGTGGCTCAAGCCGGATGAATGTTCATCCCTGGACCCGGAACTAC
>JAGHDR010000063.1 GCA_021159825.1 Deltaproteobacteria bacterium
TCCTCTTCCAGGATCTCTTTTCGCTTGTCCGCCAGTTGCTTGAATTTTCCAAAAAGGCTGTTTAATTCTTCCCTGGATAACTCGTAACCCATTTGACGCAATTTATCATCAAATGCATGACGTCCTGAATGCTTCCCGAGTACCATGCTGTTGCTGGAAAGACCCACCGTATCGGGACGCATAATCTCGTAGGTCATGGGATTCTTGAGTACACCGTCCTGGTGAATGCCCGCTTCATGGGCGAAAGCATTGGCGCCGACAATGGCTTTGTTGGGTTGCACCACAATGCCGGTGGTCATGGAAACCAAACGGCTGGAGGGGTAAATCTCCCAGGTGTTGATGCCGGTGGTAAAACCCATTTTGTCTTTATGAGTAAAAAGGTTCATAACGACTTCTTCCAGAGATGTGTTGCCGGCCCGTTCGCCGATGCCGTTGATGGTTACCTCCACCTGTCGAGCGCCGGCTTTTATACCGGCCAGGGTATTGGCCGTAGCAAGCCCCAGATCATTGTGGCAGTGAACACTCATAACGACCTGGTGAATATTGGGTGTATGCTCCCGCACGTAAGCGATCAGTTCGGTGAATTCTTCAGGCGTAATGTAGCCCACCGTATCGGGAAGGTTGACGGTAGTGGCGCCGACCGCAATAACCGCCTCAAATATCCGGCAGAGGAAATCCCGATCCGAGCGAGTACCGTCTTCAGTAGAAAATTCAACACTGTCGCAAAGACTTCCGGCATATTTGACGCTTTCAACCGCTTCACGTATCACCTCATCGCGGCTCATGTTGAGTTTATATTTCAGATGAAGATCGGACGTTGCAATAAAAGTATGGATTCTTGGATGAGCCGCTTCACGAACCGCTGCCCATGCCTGATCGATATCGTCCTTGGCGGTTCTGGCCAGGCCCGCCACCTCCACATTCCTGATTTTCCCGGCGATCATTTGAACCGATTCAAAGTCCCCTGGGGACGAAGCTGGAAAACCCGCCTCCATTACATCCACCCCGAGCTTCTCCAACTGTTTGGCGATTCGTAATTTTTCGGCGCTGTTCATACTGGCACCGGGGGATTGTTCCCCGTCCCTCAAAGTGGTATCAAAAAAATAACGCGATCTTCCATTGACTATTCTCCTTATGACGAAATGTCGGAAAAAATTCCAATCCGCATCCAAAGATAATGCTCTCTGAATACCCCTTTATCCTAATATTTCCCCACAAGGACCCGCCACAGATTCAGAAAAAATATGAAATCTGCGGCGGATACCCCCCTGTTTTCCTGATTGGTTTCCATTAATCTATTTACCTTTATTTGATTGATCCGATTCTTTCAGAAGCTTGTACTGAACACTGTCCACCAGGGCCTGCCAGCTGGCCTCAATGATATTTTCCGATACACCGATGGTAGACCAGATCTCTCGATCATCCCTGGATTCAATCTGGACCCGCACCTTGGCCGCAGTGGCATCCCCCCCGTCAATAACGCGTACCTTAAAATCCACCAGGGCCATTTCATTAATCTGAGGGAAAAATTTGGTGAGCGCTTTTCTGAGGGCATTGTCAAGGGCATTCACAGGCCCTTCACCTTCGGCAGCGGTGATCTCGTACTCATCTCCCACGGCAATTTTGATGGTCGCCTGTGACGAACCGGCTTGATCACGATCTTTTTCTGTGGTCACCCGCAATGATTCCAAGACAAAGGGCTCTCTAAACTGGCCTGTCACCTTCTTGATCAGCAGTTCAAGGGACCCCTCAGCCGCATCAAACTGGTAACCCTCATCTTCCAGCCGTTTGATTTCCTGAACAATCTTTTCACTCCCATAGCCATTTCCACCCAGCTTGATGCCCATTTCGCGGGACTTGAAATCGATGTTGCTTTTGCCTGACAGATCAGACACCAGAACGCGGCGACGGTTACCCACCTGTTCAGGGGAAATATGTTCATAGGCTTCCGGAAGCTTCAACACGGCGCTCACATGCACCCCGCCCTTGTGAGCGAATGCGCTTTTCCCCACAAATGGCCGCTGATTCTGAGGGGGAATATTGGCGACTTCACTTACAAACCGCGAGAGTTCCGTCAATTGTCCCACGCTTTTTTCGGAAACGCATTGAGCGCCCAGCTTAAAATGAAGATTCCCCACAACGCTTATGAGATCTACATTTCCACAGCGTTCTCCATAGCCGTTGATGGTGCCCTGCACCATACTTGCCCCCCCCTGAACCGCCACCAGGGAATTTGCCAGCGCCAGACCACAGTCATTATGGGTGTGGATTCCCAGCCTTGTCTGATGGCGGGATCTGACCTGTTTCATAATGGCGCCCACCTCATCAGGCATGCTGCCGCCATTGGTATCGCACAGCACGATAAAATCAGCGCCCCCCGCTTCAGCGGCTTGAATGGCTTTAAGGGCGTATTCGGGATTGTTCTTATATCCGTCAAAAAAATGTTCCGCATCAAAAATAACCTGACGCTCCTGCTTTTTCAGGTATGCTACCGTGTCTTCGATCATGAATAGGTTTTCATCCAGAGAAACACCCAGAATCCGGGTGGCGTGAAGGTCCCAGGCTTTTCCGAAAATGGCGACGGTGTCCGTTTCGGTTTTCAAAAGGGCTCGAATATTATCATCTTCCTCCGGACGTAACCGGGCGTGACGGGTGCTGCTGAACGCTACCAGGCGGGCGTTCTTGAAATCAATCTGTTTTGCCATCTCAAAAAAGCGCTCGTCTTTCGGGTTGCTTCCGGGCCATCCCCCTTCAATATAGTGGATACCGAAGTCATCCAGTTTTCCGGCAATTCGCAGTTTATCTTCCGCTGAAAGGGTCACTTCTTCGCCTTGTGTGCCATCGCGAAGGGTGGTGTCGTAGATGAAGATTTCTTTTGCCATTGTCTTTCTCCAGATACAATTCAAAATCCAAAAACGGCGTTCTCATTTTCACCCCAAAAAAAAACCGTTATCAGAAAGACCTGATAACGGTTGGGGGAAAATCTGTTTGGGTTGCTACGTCATTATCAGGTCATGGGTTTTGGTTGTCCCAACCAAAAGGAGTAGGAGCAACAAGGATACAACGACCCCCGCCGCGTCGGCAATGACGATAATATTGTTGGGTGTTGAAATCATTTTGAATACGGGTCTCAATATTTCAGATAATTTATTTGTACAGATTATTTATTCTAAGTGAACAGTGTTCGTTTGTCAAGTGTTTTCTTGAGGAAAAGGGGATACAGACCTACGCCCACACCTCAGACA
>JAGHDR010000299.1 GCA_021159825.1 Deltaproteobacteria bacterium
CATTAAAACAAGTAGTTATGGCATTATATCCGCCATGTTTTTTAACCACCAACTTGGAATCCATCATGAGCCTCAAGATATTTCAACCTTGTTGTAAGGGGGCGTCCCCTCTCTTCTGAAAGCGCTTTACGGCCCTGTTGTGTTCCTTCAATGTTTCAGAGAAATAATGGGTGCCGTTATTTTTAGAAACAAAATAGTAATAGTTTCCCTGAGCCGGATTCAGCACTGCTGAAATAGCGGCCAGACCCGGATTTGCGATGGGACCGGGTGGAAGTCCCCTGATGATGTAGGTGTTGTAAGACGTTTTGGCTTTCAAATCCCTTTTTGTGAGGTTTCCGTTAAAGTTGCTAATGCCGTAAATAACCGTTGGATCACTTTCAAGCCGCATGTTTTTTCCCAGGCGGTTTAGAAATACACGGGCGATTATGGGTCTTTCTTCCGGGCAACCCGTTTCTTTTTCCACAATGGATGCAAGGGTGATGACCTGTTTAAGCGTCATGTCCGAATCTTTTATTTGCGCTTCAAGAGGGGTGACAATGTCCCGGAAGCGCTTGACCATGATGTCTATGACCCTGCCGGCGGTTACGTTCCGCCGAAACCGGTAGGTATCCGGATAGAGATACCCTTCCAGGGTGTCCCCGGAAAGACCCAGGCGTGCTATCAGCGATCTGTCCTTGGCCTGTTCAATGAAAGATGCCTTATTTGAGAGACCCTTCTGCTCCAGCAAATGGGCAATCTGGTTCAGGTTGAAGCCTTCCGGAATTGTAATGGAATGGGTAATGATTCGGCCTTCCTTGAGGATTTCAAGAATTTTCAGGGGGGGCAAGGTGCCATTGAGCTGGTATTCGCCTGTTTTGATGTGGTGATCGTGCCCCATGAGGCGGCTTGCCAGGCGAAACAGGGTGCTGCTCCGGATAATATCAGCGTTTTCAAGGTCCACTGCCACTTGTTTCAGCGTTGCCCCTTCCTCTACCACGAAATTTTGGTTTTCACCCTTTTTGTTCACAGGCTGAAGCGTGTGATGTATCCATATGGCGGTCAGCAGAAAAAACAGCAGAAAGCAGAATGCCGCTCCCAAAAGGGCAGTTCGTATTTTCCTCCTGAAAAATCCGGGTGGTTTGTGTGCTTCGTTTGTCATGTTGCCGTCAGTTCATCACGGTGAGCCCGGATTTTGGCCATGAGTACCCCGATCCCCAAGGCAGGCATGTCGCTCGACAGGTTTTCAAGGAAAGCCCCGGTAGGGGGAGAGAGTTTCTGATTTTCCAGGTAAGCGATGCTCACATCATTTAGACTTATTGGGTACCATAAAAATAATGCAATTGACACGATTTTTTTTATGGGAGATCATGCCCTATTTGAAATTGGTTTTCAGGAACTGTCTATTTAACTTATGGAGGTATGATCTGATGAAAAGCATGAGAGGTTTTATTTTTTCCGAGACCCTAAATTCGGCTTTCCTCTAATGAACTGAAACAGGTGGCGGTTGCCGTAGCGGTGACAGAGGCTGCATTGAAGATTTTCTAAAATAAGCCATTAGCTGTTAGCCATTAGCTAACGGTTAACGGCTAACAGCTAAAGGTCCTGACCATGAAAAGAAGACTGGTTGTCGGTATTTCCGGAGCAAGTGGTGTCATATACGGCATAAGGATGCTGGGTCTGCTCAAAGAAACTGATTTTGAAACCCATCTCATTATCTCCGATTCAGGCAGGCGGAATATTGAGATTGAAACGGACTTCAAGGCGGGTGATGTGGAGGCCATGGCCGACCATGTTTAGGAAGACGGGGATGTGGGGGCGGCACTGGCCAGCGGATCCTTTCTGACCTGCGGCATGGTGGTGGCGCCCTGCACCATTAAGACCCTTTCGGGAATTGCCAATTCATATACCAACAACCTGCTTGTGAGGGCTGCGGATGTAAGCCTGAAGGAAGGACGGAAACTGGTCCTGATGGTCAGGGAAACCCCCCTCCATAAGGGTCATCTCAGGTTGATGACCATGGCGGCGGATATGGGGGCACATATTCTGCCGCCCATTCCCTCCTTTTATCATCAACCCAAAACCATTCAGGATATTATAGATCAAAGCATCGGCAAGGTTTTTGACTACCTGGGCATTGAGCACGAACTGTTCAGGCGGTGGGAGGGGTGAAGCTTTTAAATTGTAAATTACAAACTACAAATTTTGAACTGGGCAGGCACGGGGGCCGGCCCCTACGACTCGTTCCCTCGCTCTGCGTGGGAACAACTTATGCGTATCGAAATTCAGGAGGGAAAAATGCTTTTACCAAAATTTGAATTCCATGAGCCAGCAACGGTCGAGGAGGCCTGCCGTATCCTTGGCGAGCTGGGCGAAAAACTGAAAGTCCCGGTGGACCAGATGGACATCAAGAACGGATTCGTCGTATTCAAGGGAGAAACCCTTGATTTTAGCGGTATTCGAACCATTTACGCCAAGGAACATCGGGGCTTTTTCGACAACCCGGATTGGGATGAACCGCTCACTTTTAAGGAGGCTGCCCGGATGGCCTTTCTGGCCTGAGGGTCCATGGTGGGAACCGGCAGTTACAAGCCGGGCAACCTAGGCGGCAAATTTAAAGGCGCCGCCGTGGGCACGTCTCCGGCTTATGGTCCGTCGGCACAAGTGGTGGAGATTACGGTTGACAAAGGCACGGGCAAGATCACCATCGATCAAATGACCGATGCCCATGACTGTGGTTTCGCCATTAACCGCACCTCCGTGGAAGCCCAGATGCAGGGGTCACTTTCCATGGGACTGGGCGAGGCCATGTTTGAGGAAGTGAAATTCGATGATAAGGGTAAAATCCTGAATGCGAACCCGGGTGAGTATAAGATTGCAACCGCCCTGGATATGCCCAATGTGGATACCATCATTGTGGAAAGCAATGAACCCAACGGTCCTTTCGGGGCCAAGGAGGTGGGGGAAGGGGCCATTATGCCCACCATCCCCGCCATACTGAATGCGCTCTATGATGCGACCGGCGCACGGGTTCAGGAATTGCCCCTGACGCCCGAACGGGTGTTCAAGGCCATTTTGGAAAAAGAAGAAAAAGAGAAATAGAGCGGAAAATCCTTTCACAGGGTGCAGGGGACAGTTATCGCGGAACGGACGGTTCGTCTATCCCCAGAATTATGACACGACCCTGCCTGAGGCCGGAGACGTTCTGGAATTTATTCATCCGGATTTGGGGGGGTAGTCGCCTGCCATCCTTCTCCTAACCTATTGGGGTGGACCGACTCCCTGCTCACAATCCTATAGGCCTCTTCCTATTCCA
>JAGHDR010000164.1 GCA_021159825.1 Deltaproteobacteria bacterium
TAGAGCTAATAGCTCGCATTCCATTCAAGACGAAAAAGAGAGTTCCTCCCCCAAATCCGTTATAATCAGATTTCTTTCAACTACCCAATCAACAAACGGAGCACTACCCCCATCTTGGAAACTAGGGGCAATATCAAAGGTATGTCAATACAAAACCAACTTTGCTCTCATGTAAATATTATTATCGCTTCAATGGGCAAGAACATGCAAACCCTTAGGCTAAAATGAAGGGGAATCTTTCCAACAGGCAACGTAATCATCTATTTGGCATAGCTGACAGCACGGGTCTCACGAATCACAATGACCCTGATCTGTCCAGGGTAGGTTAGTTCTTTTTCAATCTTCTTTGCAATATCCCTACAGAGAACATTGGATTGTTCATCACTGACGATTTTACCTTCCACCATGATTCGAATCTCGCGGCCGGCCTGAATGGCAAAGGATTTGCTTACGCCGCGAAAGGATGTGGCAATTTTTTCCAGTTTTTCAAGCCTTTTCACATAGCTTTCAAGCATTTCCTGACGTGCACCCGGCCTGGCCCCGGAAAGGGTATCCGATGCCTGGACCAGCACATCCAAAACAGACGTTATCTCCACATCTTCATGGTGCGCTGCGATCGCCTGAACCACCAGGTTCGATTCACCGTAGCGCCTCGCCAGATCCGCGCCAATCGTGGCATGGGGTCCTTCAACCTCATGATCAACCGCTTTTCCAATATCGTGAAGCAATCCGGCCCGTTTCGCCTGTTTCACATTAAGGCCCAATTCAGCTGCCATAATGCCGCACAGGAAACTCACTTCCATGGAGTGCTGCAGTACATTCTGAGCATAACTCGATCGGTATTTCAATCGCCCGATGAGTTTGACCAATTCATGGTTAATCCCATGAACGCCAACATCAAAGGTGGCCTGCTCACCGGCCTCTTTCATGCTGTTTTCAATTTCCTGGCCGGCTTTCGCCACAATCTCTTCGATCCGCGCCGGGTGAATCCTGCCATCCTCAATCAACCGCTCCAGAGATATTTTTGCAATCTGCCTTCTGACGGGGTTAAACCCTGACAGAATAACCGCCTCAGGCGTATCGTCTATGATCAAATCAATTCCCGTTGCAGCCTCGATCGCCCGAATGTTTCGCCCTTCCCTTCCAATAATCCGCCCTTTCATCTCTTCACTGGGAAGATTCACAACGGACACAATTTTTTCAGCTGCGTAATCTCCAGAGTATCGCTTGACCGCCAGCGCAATAATTTCCTGGGATTTTCTGTCCGCCTCGGCCTTTGTTTCATTTTCAATACGTCGGATCATTTTGGCCGCATCATGCTTGGCCTCCATTTCCATGGACTTCATCAGAAGTTGCTTTGCCTCTTCTCCGCTCATACCGGCTATGGTCTCCAGCTCTCTTCGCTGCTCTGCGATAAGCCGGTCATATTCCGTTTCCTTTTTCTGAAGATGAAGCGCATCTCTGTTGACGGCCTTTTCTTTTTCAGCGATCCGATCTTCCCGTTTATCGAGCTGCTCGATTTTTCGATCAATATTGGTCGATTTGTGATGCAGCCGCTTCTCTTGGGCCAAGACTTCATCTCTTTTTTCTTTGCTCTCCTTTTCAAATTCCACCTTCATCTGGTATAATGTGTCTTTGGCTTGAAGTTCGGCCTCGCGTTTCGTTGTTTTGGCCTCTTTCTGAGCTTCAGCCAATACCTTTCTGGAATACTCCTCGATGGCTTCAATCCGACTTTCCACCAGTTTCTTTCGAATCAGAAACCCGCAAAGGATTCCGACAATCAGCCCGGCCCCGCCTATCACAATCATAATCATATAAAATGAGCTCATAATATTTTTCCTGCTCCCAAAATCAGCTTGTATCGAGGGTAATTATACGCCCGGAACATTGAAACCATGTGTTAACCCTGAATAAATGAATACAACAGGCAAGGATCAGGTACCATCACCCAAATGGGTTCACACACATCGCCTACAGCATGCGATGATCTGAGGTAGGGGGGGGATTTCCAGAAAAAACAACCCGAATAAAGAATGGGGAAATAAACACGGATATCTGCCGCATTCCTACGAAAGCATAAAAGATATTTACTACAAGATCACAGTTAAATCCATCTCACTACCAAGCCAAAATTCACGACAATCTCTTTTGATTTAACATATATCATCGCGTTTCGCGTATTTTCCCGAGTATTCCCAAACCCTCATATATATAAATCCCAACCACCTTGATCGGGCGTTGTAATTACCTTACGAGAACCATATTCCCTCAATAAAAAATGACCCCACAAGGTAAGAAATGTAAAAACCCCTTTATTCCAATGATTCAATTTGCCGACTCATCAACCGACAGCGATCTTGCACATCACGAAGCAAAACATCCTTCTCTTTGAGCAACCGGAGGTAATCACCGGCGATATCAAACGCAGCCAGAATAGCCGTTTTTCCCTCGGAGAGCTTATCCGAATTTTTTCTAACCTCATCCAACTTATCATTGACCAGTTTCGCAATTTCATTCACCTGCGCAGGATCTTCATCACTCCTCAGCAGGTATTCATTGTCAAGGATCCTGATTCTAATTGGATTTTCCATATCTCCGAGATTTCCAAGCACCTCACAAAAACCGCCCTAGCGGGAAACCTGTTCCATTTTCTCAAGAAGGGCCATAATTTTTTGTTTGGCGTCATTTCTACCGGAACGTAGTGTCTCTATTTTGCTGCTTAAATCCGAGACCTTTTCCTCCTCAATCTGCAATTTCTCTTCAAGAGCTTCTTTTTCGCTTTTCAACGCCATTGTTCTTTCGATAAGGCCGTCAACTTTTTCCTCAAGCAACTGAAACTGATCAACCTCATCTTCCGGACTTGAAGATTCCAAAACATCATATTGCCTGTTATCAACCTCTGTATTCATAACCACCCAAGCCTCTTCATTGTTAAATACGATCAAAAACCAGAAATATCGAAAAACACACCGGCAGTTTACCCGCCCCCCAATTCCCTAACCAGAAGGATGTTTTTGCACCACATATTCTTCATGTTATCGTTGAAATCAAGAAAGGTCAATACATAAAAAAAGGCAAGCGGACTTCCGCTTGCCTTTTTTAGGTTGTTATACTCTTTTTCCTAAACTTTCTTTTCCGATATTCTCATACGAACAATAGCACGTTTGAGCGCCGCTTCGGCTCTCACGAAATCGACATCTTCCTTGCCCCGATCCATGGAAAGTCTCTCCTTGGCCCTTTCCATGGCCTTTCGAGCTCGTTCCGCATCAACCTCCGTGGATTTTTCAGCGGCATCCACCAAAACCGAAACCTTGTTATCGGAAACTTCGGAAAACCCCGTCGTCACCAGAAAACGTTCGGTTTGATTCCCACTGGAAAACCGCAACTCACCCGGTTCGATTCCTGAAAGAAACGGCACGTGCCCCTCCAAAACACCGAACTCACCCATGGTCCCGGGGGCAACAACAATGTCTACCTCTTGACTCACCATCACCTTCTCAGGGGTAACGACTTCCAGATTTAGCTTTCCCATGGATTATCCCCTTTTTTTAGTTGCCGGCGGCCATTTTCTCAGCCTTTTCCTGGGCCTGTTCGATATTACCGACCATATAAAACGCGGCTTCGGGCAGCTCATCATGCTTACCCTCGATAATCTCCTTGAAACCCTTGACCGACTCGGCAACAGGCACGTAGGTTCCCGGCATTCCCGTAAATGTCTCGGCTACATGGAACGGCTGGGACAAAAAACGTTGAATCCGGCGGGCCCGGGCGACCGTCATTTTGTCCTCGTCGGACAGCTCATCCAACCCCAGAATGGCGATGATATCCTGCAATTCCTTATATTTCTGAAGGATACGCTGAACCTGCATCGCGGTGTTATAGTGTTCTTCCCCAAGAAAGTTCGGGTCCAGAATCCTGGAACCCGAATCCAGCGGATCCACAGCCGGATAAATACCCAATTCCGTCAATGGCCTTGACAACACCACGGTTCCATCGAGGTGGGCAAAGGTTGTCGCCGGCGCTGGATCGGTCAAGTCATCCGCGGGCACATACACGCACTGAACCGCTGTAATGGACCCTTTGGTGGTGGATGTTATCCGTTCCTGCAAGGCACCCAGATCGGTACCCAGCGTAGGCTGATACCCCACAGCGGAAGGCGTACGACCCAACAGCGCTGAAACCTCGGCCCCGGCCTGCGTAAACCGAAAGATGTTGTCGATAAAAAGCAAAACGTCCTGGCCCCGCTCATCTCGGTAATATTCCGCCGCAGTCAGCGCGGATAGCGCCACCCTTGCACGGGCGCCGGGGGGCTCCGTCATCTGGCCGTAAATCAAAGCGGCTTTGGGGAGAACGCCCGATTCCTTCATCTCCATGTACAGGTCATTGCCCTCTCTCGTGCGCTCACCAACACCGGCAAACACGCTGATGCCGCCGTGCTGCATGGCGATATTATGGATCATCTCCATCATGACGACCGTCTTCCCAACGCCGGCCCCGCCAAACATCCCCATTTTACCGCCCCTCGGAAAGGGAACCAGAAGATCAATGACCTTCACGCCGGTTTCAAGCACATTTACAGACACATCCTGTTCTTCAAAGGATGGTGCCGGACGATGAATGGGATAGTATTCCGTCGCCTCCACCGGACCCAGACCATCCACGGGTCTCCCGACCACGTTAAGGACGCGACCCAAACCGGGATCGCCAACAGGCATCATAATCGGCTTCCCCGTATTCTTAACCGCCATGCCCCGTACCAGGCCGTCGGTCACATCCATGGCAATGCAACGCACCACATTGTCACCCAAATGCTGAGCGACTTCCACAACCAGATTACCTTCCACGTCGTTGATTGCCGGATTGCTGATCAGGAGTGCGGTTAGGATTTCAGGGAGTTCACCATCACCAAACTCCACATCGACGACCGGACCAATGATTTGTATTAATTTGCCCTCATTCATGGTTAAATAAAGACCTCCTTATAAGGTTAAAACCGTTATCCCTTCAAGGCGGCGGCGCCGCCCACGATATCCATCAATTCAGCGGTAACAGCCGCTTGTCGTGCTTTATTGTAAGCAAGGGTAAGACTTTCCACAAGATCGTCGCAATTCCTGGAAGCATTGTCCATAGCAGCCATTCGCGCGGCATGCTCACTGGTTTCGTTTTGCAGAAACGCATTATAAATCTGTACATTAATATGCTTGGGTAAAAGCTCGATCATCAGCCCTTCGGGATCCGGCTCACAAAGATACTCCGCATCGGCCCCGGATGCTTCTTCATCCTCAGCGACCGGCGGCTCAACCGGAATCAGTTTCACCAATGTGGGCACCTGTTTGCCCATACCGATGAAACGGCTGTAGATCATATAGACGCCATCCACCTCATCTGTAAGATACCGATCAATCATGCCGCTGCTGATCTGATTGACAAAGGATATATCAACACTCCCGTATGCATTGATATGGCTTCCAATGATGTCAAAGCCTCTTCTTTTAAAATAATCGCGACCCCGTTTTCCAACCGCCGTCAAGCCGATGTCAACCCCATTATCCTTCTCTTCGTTCATCCACTTTTCAGCCCGGTTGATCAGATTGGCATTGAAACTACCGCAAAGGCCCTTATCACCTGTAAAATGCAGCAACTCCACCCGGGAAACCTTTTCCTTCTTCACGAGCAGAGGGTGAATATCAGGTTCAATCCGACTTGCCAGATTTCCAAGCACTTCCGCGAACTTGGCCGCGTAAGGCTCAAAGTTCTCCATTCTCGTCTGGGCACCACGGAGTTTGGCAGCGGCAACCATATTCATGGCTTTCGTAATTTGCCGCGTTTTCTTAACAGCACCTATCTTTAGCTTAATATCATTTAAGGTTGCCATATGGCCTTTCTCTCTTTGTTTATCTAACGTTTATCATCGTTTCTAAAACATATGGGCGGTTCAAGCCTCGGGCTGAAAAATGCCCTCAAATTCTTCCAGAGCCTTTTTCAGTTTACCGTCCGTTTCCGCTGTAATATCACCTTTCTCTTTGATGTCGCTCAGAATATCGGCGTATTTGCTGATTAAATGCTCAAGCATCTGTTTTTCATAATCCAGAATCGAACTTTCCGACCACTTATCGAGAAAACCATTTGAAGCCGCAAAAAGAATCGCCACCTCCTTCTCGGCCGACATGGGCTGAAACTGGGGCTGCTTCAATATTTCAACCAGCCTGCGACCTCGTTCAAGCTGTTTCAGCGTCGTCTTGTCAAGATCGCTGCCGAAAGTGGCAAACGCTTCCAGTTCTCTAAATTGGGCCATATCCAGCTTCAAGGAGCCCGCAACCTTCCTCATGGCCTTGGTCTGAGCGGCACCGCCCACGCGGGAGACGGAAAGACCCACATTAATGGCGGGACGGACGCCCGAAAAAAAGAGATTGGGCTCGAGATAAACCTGACCGTCCGTAATGGAGATCACGTTGGTGGGAATATAGGCGGAAACATCACCAGCCTGGGTTTCAATAATCGGAAGCGCCGTCAGAGAGCCTCCCCCCAGTTTGTCATTCACCTTGGCGGCGCGTTCAAGCAATCTGGAATGGTTGTAAAAAATATCCCCGGGGAAAGCCTCCCGTCCGGGGGGTCGCTTGAGCAAAAGAGAAACCTGCCGGTAAGCGGTCGCCTGTTTTGAAAGATCGTCGTAAATAATCAGGGCATGTTTTCCCTGGTCTCGGTAATATTCACCAATGGCACATCCGGCGTAGGGTGAAATAAACTGCTGGGTAGCCGGATCGCTGGCGCAGGCCGCCACGACCGTTGTGTATTCCATGGCGCCGTGGCGCTCCAGGATATCAACCACTTGCGCAACGGTTGATTTTTTCTGTCCCGTAGCCACGTAAATACAGTAAACGTCCGTATCCTTCTGATTGATAATGGCGTCCACGCAGATGGCTGTTTTCCCGATCTGCCGGTCGCCGATGATCAACTCGCGCTGGCCCCTTCCCACCGGCGTCATGGCATCAATGGCCTTGATACCCGTATACATGGGCTCGGAAACGGCTTGCCGGTCAATAACACCGGGCGCCACCATCTCGATCCGATTAAATTGGGTCGCTTCAATGGGTCCCTTGCCGTCAAGGGGCTGCCCCACAGCGTCAATAACGCGACCCAAAACCGCCTCTCCCACCGGGATTTCAGCAATTTTACCGGTCCTCTTGACCGTATCGCCCTCTTTAATTTTGGAGTCATCGCCCATAATGGCGACTCCCACGTTATCTTCTTCCAGATTAAGACAAAGGCCGAATATACCTCCGGAAAATTCCACCATCTCCATGGCCATAACCTTCTCAATCCCGTATACGCGAGCGATGCCATCACCCACAGACAAGACGGTTCCGGTCTCACTTACTTCGACCTTCTTTTCATAGTCTTTAATCTGACCCCGGATTATCTCACTTATTTCAGCAGCTCTGATCTCCATTAGTTATATTCACTCCTCTTTAATGATTCTTTTAGGCCTTCAAGCTGTGCCCTGACACTGCCATCCAATACCAAATCACCTATCTTCACGACAAGCCCCCCAATGAGAGACTCATCCTCTTCTACTTTGGTTTTGACCGTCTTAGAAGTGATTTTTGCAAGGACAGCATCCAGTTTGTCCATTGCCTCATTTTTCAAAGGTCTGGCTGTGATGATATCAGCACGAATAATGTTTGAAATCTCGTCGGTGAGACGGGTGTAATTGGCTGAAACGTCTTCAACGTCCCCGATCCTGTTTTGATCCAGGAGAAGCCGCAGAAGATTCTTGACATAATCGGCAAAGGGGCTTTTCTCCAACACCGCATTCAGCACCTTTTTTCGATCATCCACGGAAAAAACCGGATTGCCGATTACCTTGCTGAATTCCGGGTTATCTGCGCAGAGTTCGGCGAATTCCTTCAGGTTCTCCCCGTATTGCGCATAATTTTCATCCTCCTGCCCCAGACTGAGCAGCGCCTTTGCATATCTTTTGGAAATCTTTGAACCGGTCAATGTAGTTTCTCCACGCTTTTAATGAATTCATTCACCAAGTGGTCCTGATCACTGTCTTTTATCCCTTTGGCAATAATTTCTTCCGCCCGCAGGGCTGCCATTCCAATCACTTCCTGTTTCAATCTTTCGGTGGCCCCTTGAATCTCACGTTCAATGGTGTGGTCAGCCTGATTGATAAGCTGCGCTGCCCGTTCCCTGGCTTCGGCGATAATTCGCGCTTTTTCCTTGGCGCCTTCCGCCCTGAACTGTTCGAGGATCTCTTTTTTCAGAACTTCAAATTCCCTAAGTTTTGTTTCAAGCGCCCGGCTGCGACTTTCGGCTGCCTGACGCTCTTTTGTCAACGCCTCAAGTTTTTCCTTGATTTCTTTCCTGCGCTCCCCAAAAAAACGCAACATGGAAGTCTTTTTGACCACCACCACAAGGATGATCACCAGAAGGGTGAAATTGAGGATACGATAGAGGAGGTTCATCATCTGGTCGTGAGCATGACCACCGGATGCGCCCCCGCCGCCACTCGCAATGGCGAGGCCACAGAAAGTAATCACAAACAGCAGCGTCATACCGACAATCAGGAATGTCTCCCCTTTGTTGCTTGTAAAGCGAATCATTGAACACTCCTTCCCAGTATCTTTTCAGCCAGTTCATTTGAAAAACCGGAAATCTCACTCTCCAGGGTCTCCCTGACAGCTGTTATTTTAGTCTCAATCTCCTGTTTTGCAGCCGTTAACTTTCGCTCTACGGCAGCGCCGGCTTCTTGAAGAACCTCTTTTTCTTCTTCCTGTCCCAGGACTTTCAGAGATTCTTTTTCTTGGTAGCCTTCCTTCCTGGCTGAAACCATACCGCTTTCGATCGCTTCCTCATTATCCTTCACGCGGCCCTGATAATCGTCAATCATTTTCTGACGCGAAGCCATCTCTTCATCTCTTTTTGCCAGTATTCCACGTATCGGCTTATAGAGGATGATATTCATCACCACAAGAAGAACAAGAAAATTGGCTATTTGAAGAATCACTGTACCGTCTATATTCAGCATATCAGAGGCATCCTTTCATCTCGATTTTCCAAGGGTTTCACGTTTACAATTTACGCCGGACGGGGCAATTTCACAAAAGTAAGGCTTTCTACAAAAAAAAAAGGCGCTTGTCAAAAACTTTTTTCTGAAGCAAACACGGCTAATATGGAAACCGCAGTTTAACCGGTTTCAGTTTGACATTTTCCCTCAAAAACAGCCCCCGCGCCCATGATAATCTCCGGGGATTGGATATCCCCGAAAATCCTGGCAGGTGTCAAAATCTCAATTCTCTGTTCCGCAACCGTATTGCCGTGAATTTCACCGCTGACAAAAACACACGACGCACGAATATCACCCCGGATCACAGCGGTTTCCCCGATAATCAGGGTCCCTTCAGTGAAAATTTCTCCTTGAAAACGACCGTCGATGCGAAGACCACCTGTAAACGTCAACGTCCCCTCAAAAGCCGCGTCTTTTCCAAAGAACGCAGTAATTCGAGGCGCTTTCCTCTTCATTGGTCCTCACATCCTGTCGAAATGCGCGAGTTCTAACACACGCCTGACCATATTGCAAGAAAAATCACAAACCAATCAATTCTTCCAAAAGAGACGCACTTTTTAGTAACCTATCCAGCCGCACATCATTTACAGATGTCAGGGTGAGAATTTCCGGGTCTCGTTGATATTGATTGACAATAACATCCTTTGCTAGTTATATCCGATGTGAAAATAGAAGACAGAAGAGGAAAATACAAAATGGCACTAGCAAACATTAAAGACATCTTCAATAAAATGTCCGAGGTATTTGATCCCGGTGCGGCCCAGGGTTTGAACGTGGTGTTTCAATTCGAAATAACCGGTGATGACGGGGGGAACTGGAACATTGTCGTCAAAGACGGAACCTGTGAAGTTTTTGAAGGGAGTCATGACGAACCCACGGTAACACTCACCATGTCAGCTGAAACATGGCTTAGCATGATCAATCAAGAGATCAACGGCATGCAGGCATTTATGGATGGACGGCTCAAAGCCGCCGGGGACATCATGCTTGCCCAAAGAGTCGAGCAGTTGTTTCCGCTTTAGCAGCCCTTATATTCAGACTGGGGTTTGATAAAATTCTGAGTAATGGAGTCAAGAACAATGAACATCAAAAAGCCCGATGATCAAAAGGATTCTTACGCCCAGGCAGGGGTCGATATCGAAGCGGGAAATAGATTTGTGGAACTGATCAAACCGATTGTTTCCAAAACGCACACCCCCGGCGTCATCACTGATATCGGCGGATTTGCCGGCCTCTTTTCGCTCCATGTTCAACACGTCAAGAAACCTGTCTTGGTCAGCTCTACCGACGGGGTCGGCACAAAACTCAAAATTGCTTTCATGCTCAATAAACACGATACGATCGGATTGGACCTCGTGGCCATGTGCGTCAACGATATTGTCGTACAAGGTGCTTCTCCGCTTTTTTTTCTCGACTACATATCCATGGGTGTTCTGGATGAGAACAAGGCCGTTGAAATCGTGAAAGGAATTGCAACCGGATGTATGGAGGCCAAATGCTCGCTCATCGGAGGGGAAACCGCTGAGATGCCCGGTTTCTACGCAAAAGACGAATACGACCTGGCCGGATTTGTGGTCGGGATGGCCGATAACGAAGAATTGCTGGACGGAAGCGAAATTGCCGTAGGCCATCGACTGATCGGCATCGGAAGCAGCGGGCTCCACAGCAACGGCTACTCTCTGGTAAGGAAGATTTTCTTCGATGACCTGAAAATGTCCGTTTCCGACCATGTGCCGGATTTTGGTCGAACCCTCGGGGAGGAATTGCTCGAACCCACCCGTATATACGCCAGAACCATCAATAACCTCCGGAAGAATTTTCATCTTTACGGCATTAGTCACATCACCGGCGGCGGACTCATCGAAAACCCTCCCCGCATATTGCCGTCACGCTGCAAGGCCATCATTGATACAACCGCCTGGATACCCCACCCTGTATTTCAATACATCAAGAAAGCCGGCCATATATCGGACCACGACATGATGATGACGTTTAACAATGGTCTCGGAATGCTGATTGTTGTCAATGAGGAAGAAACCGATGAGGTCCTCCTGAGGCTGAAAGCCATGGGAGAGACAGCATACAGTATCGGACACATAGAAGCACGGGAAGAAAATGAAGACCCCGTTCAATTTGAGGGGCTTGGGTCGGACATCTGACATCTGACGTCAGAAACCATCAAACCCGGAGGAGTCAAATATGTTTGGGCTGGGACCTACGGAACTCATCATTATTGCCATTATTGTCATCCTGATCTTTGGTGCCAAACGCTTTCCGGATATCGGGAAGGGTCTCGGCGGTGCCATCAGGGAATTCAAAAATGTCAAAAAAGAATTGAGACCGGAAAAAGCCTCCGACGACGCATCCGCGAAGGAAATTGAAACCCTGGAGACCGAAAAACCGCCAGCCATGGAAAGCAAGGTTGCGAGCAAGGTCATGGAACAGGTCCCGGGGGTCAAAAAAGCCATGGATTTGAA
>JAGHDR010000287.1 GCA_021159825.1 Deltaproteobacteria bacterium
CAGCCACAGTGTCGATAAAGAACCACTGGTTGGTCTGGTCATTGGCGGACTTCATTACGAAAGAAAAAACTGGGGAATTCATTTCAACGTAATGGCATCCACTGACGATGTGGATACGGACGACGCTCCGGATGCCGAAGGTCGTGAGCGGCTGGGGACCATCACTGTCGAGTGGCGGTTTTAAACCACCATGAAGCATTTTTTGCCACGGCCGGTGTTCTGTCCGATCGCTTTGGTCGTTTGCGAATCGTTTCTATCGGCTGGACAACTCAAATTCTGCTGCTCTTTGCTTTTGCTTGGCTGCCTGATGGGGGCATGACCGTATGGGTATTGTTTCTCGGCTATGCAGCGGCGCCGGCCTTTACTGAGGGTAATGAGTAGTTTCTCTCACAAGAACAAGATGAACTTAGCGCCCTTCGGGCGGACTTAAAAGATGAACGTCCAACATCGAACGTCCAACATCGAATTTTGAATTAAGGTATTCTGCCAATTTATAAATAGGCAGAGCGAAGCGACTTCATCATTCGATGTTCAACGTTGGACGTTCGATGTTCGACGTTCAAAAAAAACACTCATATCCTATCATGCCGAATTTATTAGGCGTAAAATGGAAATTTCTATACTATGAATTTACCGGGAAAGGTCGGTCTTGCCCTGGGCAGCGGATCGGCCCGAGGATGGGCGCATATAGGAGTAATTAAGGCCCTGACTGAAGCAGGCATTCGTGTGGATTACATAGCGGGCACGAGTATCGGCGCGGTAGTTGGCGCCGTCTATGCCTCAGGGAAGATCGAGACGTTGGAAAATGTCGTCCGCCAGTTTGACTGGAAGCAGATTGTATCTTTTTTTGATATCGTTTTCCCCAAATCCGGGCTGATTGACGGGAACAAGGTTGCCGATTTTGTCCGTACACATGTTGCCCCTGGAAACATCGAAGATCTCGGGTTGCCCTTCCGTGTGATATCCACTGATCTTGAAACCGGCAGCGAGGTCGTGATTCAGGAAGGGGATGTCATTGAGGCGGTAAGGGCCAGCATATCGATACCCGGCATATTTACCCCGGTAAGAAAAGACGGTGTGATCCTGCTTGACGGCGGACTGGTCAACCCGGTTCCCGTGAGCGTGGTGCGGGAAATGGGGGCGGATTTCGTGATAGCGGTTGATCTTAACCACGATATTGTCGGGAAAAAAGGTGCGGGAAAAAACGCTGATTTCGAATCGGACAAACCGTCTTCGGACAGCGAGAACGGGAACAACTCAACCAAAAAAGGCTGGATAAGGAACGCGTTGAACGGAAGGGTCATGTCCATTGATCTCCCTGTATTAACACAGGTAAAACAATGGATGGCAAAAGATCCCACGCCCAGTATCTTTGAGGTTTTGGTGTCTTCAATCAATATCATGGAAACTCAAATCACCGCTACACGGTTGAAGGCCGAACCGCCTGACCTGCTAATTCAACCAAAACTGGGGCACTTGAAGTTTTTGGAATTCAACAGGGCCGAAGAGGCCATTGCCGAGGGATACAGAGCGATGAAATCACGCATTAATCTGTTTGCGGAAGAGGGACAAGGGAATGCATATCCATAAAATTGGAATCATCGGCAGAACTTACCGCCACATGCAGCGCTACCGCCAGATCCTTACGGTGCTTTTCAGGAATGGATTCGGCGATCTGGTGAACATTCTCAAGATCGAGCAATATCTGGAGATCGGCCTTCGGATGATCTCCCGCAAACGGCGGGAGAAGATAGGGAAGCTCACAAGGGCTGAAAGAGTGCGAATAGTTCTGGAAGAACTGGGCCCCACCTTTATCAAAATGGGCCAGATACTCTCCACCCGGCCGGACCTCCTGCCCGTAGAATTTCTCCGGGAATTGGAGAAACTCCAGGATGATGTGCCGCCTTTTGAATATGCGCAGGTGGAGACAATCATTGAAGCGGAACTCGGAACGCCGCTCGGCCATGTTTTTAAGGATTTCGAGGAATCCCCGCTGGCTTCGGCCTCCATCGGCCAGGTACATCGCGCGCGGCTTGCAGGTGGGGAAGAGGTCGTGGTCAAGATTCAGCGGCCGGATATCCAAAAGATCGTTGAGGTGGATCTGGAGATTATGCTGCACCTGGCCACCCTGATGGAGAAACATCTTGAAGGCTGGGAGATTCAGCGACCCACCAAAATAGTGGAGGAATTTGCCCAGACCCTGGAAAAGGAGCTGGACTATACCATAGAGGCTTCGCACATGGAGCGTTTCGCCATGCAGTTCCTTAACGATTCCAGTGTCTATGTGCCGAAGGTTTATCGGGAGGCTTCAACCGGTCGCATCCTGACCATGGAGTATATAAACGGCATTAAGGCCTCCGAGATTGCGTTGCTGGAGGAAGCGAATCTTGACAGATACAAGATCGCCCGCCTGGGCCTTGACCTGATTATGAAACAGATTTTTATTTACGGGTTTTTTCATGCCGACCCCCATCCCGGCAATGTTTTTATCCTGCCGGATAATGTCATTTGCTACATTGATTTCGGCATGATGGGCCGCATCGGACGTGAGGATCGAGAAACCTTTGCCGATCTGGTTGTGAACATTGTCAGCCGGGATGAAAGAAAAATCACGAAAGCCCTTCTCCGTCTTACGGTTTGTGAAGAGGACCCGGACATTGATGCCCTGGAAAAAAATGTATCCGAGTTTATAGACCTGCACTTTAATCGACCCTTGAAGGAACTGGACCTGGGAAAATTGTTGCATCAACTCCTGGATTTGGTAGCCAAACATCGTCTCAGCGTCCCGCCGGATTTATTTCTAATGATCAAGGCCCTGAGCACCGTGGAAGGTCTGGGCAGGTTGCTGAACCCTGATTTGGATGTTGCGGAACAGGCGGCCCCATTTGTTAAGCGTATTCAAATGGACCGGCTGAATCCAAAACGGATCGCCGGGGATTTTTTTGATTCCGGAACCGAGCTGCTCAACTTGATCAAGGAGATTCCCGGTGAAGTGCGTAAGATTCTAAAGCAGGCCAGAGAGGGTAAAATCAAGATTGAGTTCGAACACCGGGGGCTGGAACCCATGCTTTCCACGTTTGACCGGGTCAGCAACCGAATTGTCTTTGCCATTGTCCTGGCGTCCCTTATCATCGGCTCATCCCTGATCGTTTTATCGGGTCTCCCGCCCAAATGGCATGAGATACCGATTATTGGTCTGGCAGGATTCACGGTTGCGGGTATTATGGGATTTTGGCTGCTCATAACCATTTTAAAAAGCGGGAAAATGTAGATAATTTAAGGGAACTACCAAAAAATAATCCACGCATCCTGTTTGCCTTTTTGCCCGTCTTTTACGTTGTGATAACAGGTACATAGCCCACTATGCACCTGCCATCACGCCTTGAAGACGAACAAAAATTCTGCCCGATATGCGTATATTATTTTCTTCCAGTTCCCTAACAGAAAGGATTTTTAGGTACACAAAAAATGAAACTACCTGAAATAGCCGTCAGACGGCCCGTTACTACCATCATGGTGTTTGCCGCCATCGCCCTGTTGGGATGCGTATCGTTTTTCAAGCTGAATCTGGACATGCCGCCTGATGTGGAACCCCCGGCCGTGAGTGTGATCACGCCCTATCCGGGGGCCTCGGCCCTGGACGTGGAGTCCGAGGTAACCAAAAATACCTGAAAGACCAGCTTTCCACCACGCCGAATCTTGACAGGCTGGAATCAAAATCAAAGGACAATATATCGATTGTCAACTGCATATTCGAGTGGGGGACCGACCTGGATGTGGCGGTGAACGACATCCGGGAAAAAATAGATCTTGCAAAATCGGACATGGCGGATGGGGCAAAGCAACCTTTTATCTTCAAGTTCAGCAGTTCCATGGTGCCGGTGCTCGTTATGACCGTAACGGCAAAGGAAAGCAGCCCGGATCTTTACAGGATCGTGGACAAGCAGATCGCTGATCCGTTAAAGCGTATCCCGGGTGTGGGGGCCATTCTCCTGATTGGCGGCTGTGAAAGACAGATCAATGTCCATTTCGATCGGGAGGCACTGGAGGCCTGCCACCTGTCGGTCCAGCAGGTCCGGAGCAAAGGTGGTTTGCAAATAACACTAAAAAAGATTGAACCGGATCTTCCCAACAACCCTCCCATGATGGCTGCGGGTTGCGAAATGCGGGATATGAATTACTTTAATTAGAGCTGTCGATTGTAACCTTTTTCTTGTTCAGGACTCTATAGTCCCAAATAATTGACATATTCAGGAAGGAGAACCATGCCCATATTTGAATTCAAGTGTAAGAAATGCGGAAATCTTTACGAATCCCTCTGCTTTCGTTCAAACGGCGAAGACAAGGGTCCCTGCCCTGCCTGTGGGGGAAATGAAAGCGAAAAACAATTATCCATCTTTTCATCTTCCGGATCCGGTTCGAACCTGGATCCGGGAGGCGCTTCGGCTTCCGGTTCATGCGCGCCGAGCGGCGGTTTTTCGTGAGCCGGATGATCAATACAGCCGTGTGCTGTACCTGCTCACCATTTAGGGAATACAGAATTATGAAAACCTCAAACACTCAAAAAAAAGGGAAAGACATGAGTATCTGGATTATTTTAGGGGTCATTGCCGTGTGGGTTCTGCTGCAGGCTTATATTCTTCCAAAAATGGGCATTTCCACATGAATGAAGAACAGTTGCCAGGTCGGCGACAAACAACCCAAAACAATTGATATCATAGACAAAAAATAGAATCTCTCAGGCCTGAAGGAATTAAGGCCCTAACGCGGCAGAGCCGCAGTTGTCAGTTGTCAGTTGTCAGTACTGGAGGTTATTTTAAAATTTGAGGATTTGGAAGTATTGAAAAGATATGGAAAGTCCTGAAAGGCGCGGAAAACCACATGCAGGATCTTTTCCCCCAGCTCAAAACCGACAAATACCCGGACATGCCGGATAAGCCCACCTTTCTACATGCGGAAGATATCCTGGCCCGGTACCCGGACATGCCGCGCAAACAGCGAGAGACGGAAATCGTTAAAGAATATAAAGCAATCTTTATTTACGGCATCGGCTGGACCCTTGAAGATGGGTACCCCCCACGAAATGCGGGCTGCGGATTACGATGACTGGGTCACGGAAACCACCTCCGAGGACGGTCGGCCCATGCACGGCCTGAACGGCGACATCCTGCTCTGGAACCCCGTCACCCAACGCCGTCATGAACTGACCTCCATGGGGGTACACGTAAACGCCGACACACTGAAGCAACAGCTCGAAATCACCAACCAGATGGATTTTCTGGAGATGCCCTACCACCAGGCCGTGTTGAACCATGACATTCCGCTGAGCATCGGCGGCGACATCGGGCAATCCCGAACATTCATGTCCCTGCTCAAAAAAGCACACCTTGGGGAAGTAAGGGAACTTCCAAAAAATAATCTACGCATCCTGCCTGCCCTTTTGCCCGTTTTCTACGCTGTGATAACAGGCACATAGCTCAGGCAGCCGGATCCGCTTCAGCCCCTGCGGTTAAATATCACCATCCCGCCAAAAATGAACACCCTCCTCATTACGTGATATCCCCGAAGCGTCTCTCCCGGAAAAAGAATAGCCATCACAGATGGCAAACACCGGAACCAGACAGGTAAAAAAGACATAATCAACAACCACTTCCAGGACCCCATGGCAGTTTTCCAAACCATAGAAAAGTTCCTCTGTCACCTTGCAGCCAGGGTTTGCATTGATCTCTAAAAACTGATATTGTGGTCTAACCAACATAATGGAAGGGAGAGAGACGCCGCTTGGAAAACCGAATCAAACTGGGTGTCAGTGCGTGTCTTCTGGGAGAAAACGTCCGTTACGATGGCGACCACAAACTGGACCGTTTTATTCGGGATACCTTGGGCGAATATGTGGATTTCGTCCCCGTATGCCCGGAGGTGGAATGC
>JAGHDR010000024.1 GCA_021159825.1 Deltaproteobacteria bacterium
GCTGGAGGATTACAGTTGTTTTCAGCATATTTGTGATGAAAGCAAGTATTTGTTCGACTTTGTGACCGCAAGCGTGTGGAATGCCCGCAAGCAAATGGTAGAGTGGCTTCTACCGCTTTACGAAAACAAGAATGAGTATGTTGACCTATTCTACGCCATTACCCATTGCCATGGCTGGATAAGGAGCGACAATAAGAAAGTTCACTGTACGTCTTGAGCCCCTCCAACAGCCCAGTCGTCTTGCCGCCCGGAAACAGTTTTGTCGGAAGCTAAGCCAGCTGAGGGTCGTCACCCCTGCTGGAAAATTACTTCAGCTTGAAGTCGGAAATTCGCCCCTCAAATAGAGAAATGTCCAAAAATCGGGGGGTAAAATCACCTCTCGTAACGAGGTCTGGAATAAGGAAGAGACCTTTGTATTTTGGATCTTGGGGCAAGTACTTTTCGGCCAGTTCGTGTTTACGTTCTCTTGGTTTGCAATGGATGATGGCCTTTTTCAATGCCCTTTCGCAGACATTGTTATCAAGGGGCGTCCCGGGAACCTGTAAAAAACGGGTTAACGGCTTCCAGTGGTTGAGCATATAGTTGATCGCTTTCCCCAAACCGGAATTGGATTCCACAAGTTTTTCATCCAGCTGTTTGTGGAACCAAAGACATAGTGCATCCATCAATGGTTTGCTCTCAGCCTGCTGGAATATCAGCCGTTCTTCGGATGTCATGTTTTTGTCCTTGGCGATCTGATCGTTCAAGAAGGGCTTTGATATCTTCCGGGCTTAAATCGATCCTTCGGGGTTTGTCAGGCATGACACAGATACTCCCGAAAGTCTTTATTCAGAGAATAACCCCAGACCGCCTTACACGCAACATAATCAAACTCGCAACATAACGTCCCGCCGGCCCCCCCACTTTTATGGTCAAGCATACGCTGAACTCAAAGCTTTTTGCGTAAAATCATAAACCGGAACATGAATGATCCTGACAGGTTCAATCGGCTGTTTGGCCAGCTGCAACAAGGCTTCCGTGACTTCAGGCGTATAGAGTTTCTCCCCACATTGTGAGCAGACCTCAGCAGGGACATGCTCAACAAGGAGATAGGTTTCATCCTCTTCATAACTGAATGTCACTGTGGTTTTTTTCAGTTCCCCTCCGCAAAAGGTACACTTCATGGCGCAGTTACCTCCTTATCTTTCCGTCAATCCATTGTTCGGGATCAGGTTCATATGTGGTCACAATAACCACTAATGGTGGCAGAGAAGCCTGAATATGAAGAACTCGCCCTTCATGGGTCTTCCCATAAATGAGGCAGGTTGGCGAATATTTGTCATCAGAATATTCTTCAACACTTTCTCCTGTGAGAATTGCCTCTTCAATTTCATGACGATTTATGGCCCGTTTGATCATCCGCTTGACCGCATGGTCCGAAAAACGATAATCCCCTGTCCTTATTTTTGCTTGAATATGATGTATGTTCATCGTGTTTCAGCCCAGGTTTTCTCAAGTAAAACGCGGAAAGGTTTCTCAGGATGGGTCCCCACGCGGGAGTGTGGGACCAGAGGAAAATTCTTATTCCCTTACTCGTGGAGAAAAAATCATCGTATGCCTGTCAAATTTCTTATGGACGTCCCTCGTATCCCACGATTTACTTCCGATTAAATGCGATCTAAAGCAGATAATATCTGATGGTTGAGGTTCACACAAGGTTTTTGAGAGATTGTTGAAATCAGGAGGGAATTCTAGCGCTGCCATTTGTTTTTTTGATCCCGCACTGGGTCACGACCGCTTTCATGGCGGCTTGAGCGCCGCCGCGATCCATGTGCGTGGTCGCGTTGCGAATGCGCTCAGGTGAACCCACGGCATTGGGGAATAACCAGCAGGGGTTGCAATGTTTGCACCACAAAGCGCGTAACGCTTGATACGTCAGGTCGGGCAGTGGGACAAAACGGTCCTTATGGCCCTTTCCGCGCCGGATATGGATCTGTTTGCGCGCCCCATCGATATCGCCCACCTGCAATGACAGGGTTTCTCCGAGGCGTAAGCCCATGGAATAGGTTGTCAGTAAAAAGACCCGGTAACGCAGCTTTCGTGTCGCACCGATCAATTGTTCCACTTCACCAACGCTGAGAATATCAGGGAGTGATTTTATTTTGGGCTTTCCCCTGAAGTTTGAGTAAACGTAGGTGACGGTCATAAAGTTTATTAAATCGTTCGGCTTTAGCTTTGTTCATGGTATACTCCTTTTAAAAAGCGCTCGATATTGAGCAACTATGGGAGTATACACTGATTTTGATCTTTTTTCCGCCGCGTAGCGGCTTCGTCCAACAAACTGAGTAAAGCCACATATTACATTATGCGTGATCAAGTGGCCTATGATGCTGACATGCTTTTCCGATAATTGATTTGGGTGCAGCAGCGATCCGTTTTGGGGTCTGGTAATAATCCTTCTGGTCTGATTGGGAACTGCTGCACTCTCTACCTGTTATCTATTTTGCTCCGCCCATGCCGATAACCAGAAAGGAGCTGGTTCAAAGCCATATGATCTGAAATCGTACATTTTGAATCGGCATGGCACCGACGATTTTCTGGGGTCCGATTGGACCAGGGGTTGTAAGAATAAGGAAGGGTCGCTCCGTTCCGAGCTATTCGAAGGCTCTACACTCCGCGACCCCAAAGGATAATCTGACGAACGTCCCTTTTTTTTATATGAAATCTCATTGCATTTGATGGGCCACCGGTATAGACTAAGGGTGTGGACTAAATTTTTCCAGGAGCATATTATGGAAATTATAAATGTACATGAAGCAAAAACACATTTCTCCAAACTGCTGGCGCGTGTTCATGCCGGAGAAGAGATAACCATCGGAAAGGCAGGGAAACCTTTCGCCAGATTGGTCCCCCTTTCACCCGCTAAAGAAAGAATTCCGGGAATTGCAAAGGGGGCGGTAACCGACGCATTTTTCGAACCGTTGTCTGAGTGCGAGCTGAAAGCTTGGGAATCATAACCATGTTATTGGATACCCATATATTTTTGTGGTGGTTATTCGATGACCCCAAACTGCCGCCGGGAATCAGGCAATTCATAAAAAATAGAAACAACCCTGTTTTCGTCAGCGCTGCATCAGTGTGGGAAATCGCCACCAAATTTCGCCTGGGCAAACTCCCCGATGCGGTGGCCGTCGCTAAAAACATCCCTGAGTGGATTGTGCGGGCCGGCTTTGAAGCGATGCCCGTAACCGTTGTGCATGCACAACTTGCAGGGGAATGGCACCTCCCCCATCGAGACCCCTTTGATCGAATGCTCGCAGCACAGGCCAAACTGGAAAAGATGCCCCTGGCCACGGTGGATATTTTATTGAAGGATTTCCCCGTGCAGATTTTCACTGGAAAACATGAGACATCCATAAGATCATAGACGTCCCGCTTTTCCCTCCGGGGCCTGGAAACAGGTTACCAGGATAGAGGGAGATCAAGATGGAAACATTACAGATCCCAAATGCCGTAAAAGAGATGCTGTTGTATATAGAAGGCAAAAGCATTCAGGACAAATTGGTTCGATTAATAATGAGTGATTTGGAGAACCGGTTTCGCTCCTGCACGGAACGGCTCTATACGAGAGGATGTAATCCGTTTGGTTAGTGCATGAGACACAACCCGAAAGGAGCGAAAAAATGGGCTTGGTTTTAACTTCGCCCACCATTATTTTTTGAATATCGAATGTCGAACAAGGAATGTTGAATAATGAAATTAAAACAGAGCGTTATGCTTTGAGATTCGAAATCCCCTGTTCGACATTCTGCGGTTCTCTTTTGACAGTGGGCGAAGTTAGAACCAAGCCCGAAAATCACGATGAGATTGGAAACTTATAATCTGAAGTACGTCCCTTGGAGCCCTTTGCAGAGCGAACAGGATGCGATGGTTAGGCCGTTTGATTATTTTGTGAATTCTGCATAATAAAAATTCTCGCAATAGATGCTTCTAAAAAAACTGGTGAAAAAATATCAGACGGGTAAAGATAATCTTCACCTTCTTCGTCAATCACACGGATTTCGTTGTGCCTCTCCGCTTCCTCATCTGGTAAACATTGATAAACCTTCCACTGTTCCAAAGATGCTTCGTTTCCTTTATTGTCAATGCAGATGACCAGTTTCTTTCCTTGAAGTTGATTTATCATAATTATTCTCCCAGGTAATATTTTACCTTGATATTTTTTTTACCAATACCATGTGCTTCAAACCAATGGATTTCAGCTAACTTCACAGAACCGTCCGAAAATCGAACTTTAGCAATTCCTTTCATTTTTTTCCAGTTACCATGTCCATAAAATTTCTCAAGCCTCTTCCGTATTTTTACCGATGTACCTTTTGCTATTACTTCTTTATTTCGAATTTTGCTTAATATTTCTCTGACCTGAAAAGAC
>JAGHDR010000159.1 GCA_021159825.1 Deltaproteobacteria bacterium
ACCATGTTTTGCGGGGTGTACCATTTGTCCATATACGTCAGTATCATTTCCCGGTCAAAGGAACGGATGGTTTTCTCACAGCCGATGATGGGTCTGCCATAAGGGTGTTTTTGGTAACTGAGCGCCATCATGGCCCAGCTGAGCTGGTTTTCGGGAATATCCAGCGAACGCCGGTACTCCTCCAGGACCACCTCTTTTTCTTTTTTCAGTTCCTCCGGGTCAAAAAGGGAGTGCTGAACTGCGTCGAGCAAAACATCGAGCGCCGTATCAAATCGGGCACTGTCAATTTCCACGTAATAGACCGTGCGGTCAAAAGAGGTATATGCGTTGATTTTTCCACCCGATGTCTCGATGGTTCGCGCAATTTCACCGGTATTCCTGGTGGGGGTGCCCTTGAAGATCATATGTTCGATCTGGTGGGTGATCCCCGCCTCCTTTGGTGTTTCATTGGCGCTTCCCGTTTTGACCCAGACCTGCACAGCAGCTACGGGGGCGCTGTGATCTTCTTTGAGGATGACGGTGAGGCCGTTTTTGAGGGTGATCCTTTCAGCGCCTTCGGTGACGGAAGTCGCCTGGCCGGGGCCGGCTGTCAAAATGATGAAGACGGCCGCAATAATATAAAAATACAGAACCGTTCCAATGGGAACGAAGCTCCTAACGGTTTTTTTTAAAACTTTCAATGGATTAGCCCTCCCTAAAAATTATACCTTATCTATTGCACGTTTTTCCTTGACATACAACATATTGTGTTTAAAATGAAAATCCTTTGGAAATCAGGTGCGTCATCTCCTGCTTTTCCAACCCTATGCCATGCACACCGCAGAAGCAAGTACCGCGAACGGCGACACACCAAAGATAAATATGAATAGGAGAATGTCCATGGGTCAGCAAAGCAAGGTTGTCTTTACGGAGGGGGAAACCCTTGATCTGGGTGCTTACAGTTGGGATGACCACCGATTTTCCGATCTTCTGGTCAAAGAAAATGCCATTAACCCGGATCAGGCCATGGACGTCAGCCGGTTTCTCAGAAAAGAAATTGCCAAACTGGAACTTCAAACCATCACCATGCCCATCATTGAGCACATGATTGAAACCAAATTGCGCGATTTCGGGCTTTCCAAAACATCGCCGGTGCGATTGGACAAGTCTTTTTTCATCAAGCGGGAGCTTCCGCTGTCCGACAACGCGGTTCGGGTGCTGGAAAGGCGATACCTTAAACGGGATCGGGAAGGACGGATTATTGAACGCCCGGAACAGATGTTTTCCCGAGTGGCCCACCATATCGCCCAGGCGGAAAAGCGCTACGGCGGTGAAGAGCGGATCGAGGCGGTTGAAGCGGTCTTTTACCGCCTGATGACGGAGCTCAAATTTCTCCCCAACTCTCCCACCCTGATGAACGCGGGCCGTGAACTGGGGCAACTGGCCGCCTGTTTTGTGCTTCCCATTGAAGACAGTATGGACGGCATTTTTGATTCCCTCAAAAACGCCGCTCTGATTCATAAGTCCGGCGGGGGTACCGGATTCTCCTTTTCTCGGTTAAGACCCAAAAAAAGCCGTGTGGGCACCACCGGCGGTGTTGCTTCAGGGCCGGTTTCCTTCATGAAAATTTTTAATACGGCCACGGAACAGGTCAAACAGGGCGGGACCCGAAGGGGCGCCAATATGGCCATTTTAAGGGTTGATCACCCGGATGTTTTGGAATTCATTCACTGCAAACAGAACAATGAAGACCTGAACAACTTCAATATTTCCGTGGGGGTCACCGACTCTTTCATGGAAAGTGTCAAGGCGGATACAGGCTATGACCTCATTGACCCCCGGGATGGCGGAAAGACAGGTCAATTGAACGCAAAAGAAGTCTATGGTGCGCTTATCGAGCGGGCCTGGGAAAACGGGGATCCGGGCATCGTGTTCCTGGATAAGGTGAACCAGGACAATCCGACACCGGGTCTGGGTGAGATTGAAAGCACGAATCCCTGCGGAGAGCAACCCCTTCTGCCCATGGAAGCATGCAACCTGGGCTCCATCAACCTGGCCAGGTTTACCGTTGAAACCGATGAGGGGCCGGCTGTTGATTACACGGAGCTCAAGGAAGTGGTGTGGGAAAGCGTTCATTTTCTGGACAATACCATCGACATGAGTCAATATCCCCTGCCTGAAATCGGCGACATGGTGAGGGGAAATCGCAAAATCGGATTGGGCGTCATGGGGTTTGCCGATCTGCTGTACCAGCTGAACATTCCCTATGACTCAGAAAAAGCCCTTGAAACAGCCGAGGCGGTTATGGCCTTTATTCAGGAAGAATCCCACCGGGCATCCCGGCAGCTTGCGGAAGAGCGGGGCGTTTTCGGTAATTTTGACAAGAGTGTTTTCAAGGGACGAAAAAAATGCTCCTATCGGAACGCCACCACCACAACCATTGCACCCACCGGTACATTGAGCATCATCGCCGGATGTTCCAGCGGTATCGAGCCGCTGTTCGCCCTCAGCTTTGCCAGAAATGTGATGGATAATGATCGATTGGTGGAAACCAATCCCTACTTTGAAAAAAGGGCAAAAGAAAAAGGCTATTTCAGTTCGGAATTGATGGATGGCGGGGCCCAGAGAGGGACCATCGGGGGGCTTAAAGATATCCCTGAAGAAGACCGGGCCGTTTTCGTAACCGCCCACGACATCGTACCCGAGTGGCACCTGCGCATGCAGGCGGCGTTTCAGAAATATACGGACAATGCGGTTTCTAAAACCGTGAATCTGTCGCATGATGCAACCATCGACGATGTTAAAAAGGTCTACGATCTGGCGTATACCCTGTCCTGCAAGGGCGTTACCATATACCGGGACGGCAGCAAGGAAAACCAGGTTCTCTCATTCACGGACAAGGAGAAGAAGCCCCAAGGCCGGTTCATGACCGCCGTGGAGGAGAGGCCCGAAACCTTACTGGGTTTTACCACCAAAGTAACCACGGGCTATGGCGCGCTTTATGTGACGGTGACCGAACTGGAAGACCGGCCCTTTGAAGTGTTTGCCACCATCGGAAAATCCGGCCGATCCACCACCGCCAAGACCGAAGCCATCGGCAGGCTGGTTTCCCTGGCACTTCGATCCGGGGTTCATGTGGAAAAGATCGTGGAACAGCTCAAAGGTATCGGCGGCGAACATCCTATTTTCCAGAAGGACGGCCTCGTTCTATCCATTCCCGATGCCATCAGCCGGGTGTTGGAAAAACGGTACCTGCAGGATCAGCCTGCCGCCAAACGGAGCAATCATGGCAAAAGCCTTTTGGGGGAGACCTGTCCCGAATGCGGCCAGACCATCAGTTTTGAGGAAGGCTGCATGACCTGTCACTTTTGCGGGTTTACCAAGTGCGGTTAAAAAGGGATGCACCGCCCATTCTCACGATAACAGATTGTTCATGTGAGATTGAACTCATTGCTCAGCCGCCCAGCACCAGCTCGGCCGATTTTACATTAGAAATCCCGCCACCAACGGTCAATGGCACGGTCGTGACCTCGGCGACGCGTTTGACGACGTCCGGCATGGTGGCTCTGCCTTCCACCGTGGCTGTAATATCCAGCAGCCCCAGTTCGTCTGCGCCAAACTCACAATACGCTCGTGCGCATTCGGCCGGATCGCCGGCGTCTCGAATGTCCACGAAGTGGACGCCTTTGACGACACGTCCGTTCTGCATGCTCTACGGAACGGGCGCAGCCGTGCTTAATAAGCGATGCGGCTGCAGTATTAAATGTCATGCATATTTCCTGAGGTGCATTACAGGCTCTGCCCAGGTGATGCATCTTGTGGCGGCAGTAACAGATCCCAACACTCCGATGAGTCGCACGCTTAATGACTTCGGTCGCCCGCTCATAATCCAGAACATGCAGCGCATTTTCTTTGGACAAGGCCGGTTCATGAACAAAGATACGCCCCAATTGAGTTTCACCTTGAGTGAATAGCGCCCTGATGAAATCTTCCTCCACATTTATGTACTCATAAAACAGTTCGCTTAATACCTTCTGATCAATGTCATCCCGCACACGCATTAAGGAAAACTCGAAAAAACCCGCCATCGGTGGCGGCAGAATATAAACGGACTCCCCATTTTGTTCGATGTCTATCAGGATAGCGCGACCCGCCAATTCATCCAGCACCTTTTGCGTGCTGGTCAGGCCCATTTTCCAGATGTGGCCGGCCTTTTTCGCTGTGAAGGGTTTGATAGGCATGAGCGAAACCAGTTTGGCCTCTTTCTCACTAAAAAGCATTTTCAAGATCTTGAATAATAGTTCAGAAGGGCATGCGCCTGAGGAAAACGATCCAATCTGTCTGCCAACTTGCAATAATCGGATTTGATTGTGTTATGAGCCATGATTACATCTTTCTCTTTCTAGCATTAAGCGTTAACGGTAACATGCTGACCGGAATTCCACAAACAAAAATAGTCGCAAAATATGGCGTTCCGGCGGCAGGAGACCCTTAGAAACCCAACCGAAAACGCAGTGAATGGTGCTATTTCCGAGTATATGAGGAGGAAACAAACTTGACCATTTTGCGACTAACTGTTATCCTATAGATTGTTAGGGAGAGGGGTCATGCCGATTTTCTGAAAGTGGAGTTTTTTAATCGATGAATTCAAAATATGTACAAAAGATCGCCAATGAAATGGATCTTCGCCCAAAACAGGTGGAGGCCGTACTGGGCCTTCTATCAGAAGGGGCAACCATTCCTTTTATTGCCCGTTACCGGAAGGAAGCAACAAATTCTCTGGATGAGGTGGCCATTTCCGACATCCGAGACCGATCCATACAATTGGAAGAATTGGATCGAAGGCGCGACGTCATTTTAAAATCCTTGCGCGATCAGGAAAAACTGACGGAAGATCTGGCAACTAAAATTGAAGGGGCCGAAACCCTTGCGGTTCTTGAAGACATTTATCTTCCTTTTAAACCCAAACGGCGAACCCGGGCGAGTATCGCCAGAGAACGGGGGCTTGAACCCCTGGCCCAGACCCTATTTCAACAGGAAGATTTTGACCCTGACATAGTTGCAGCCCCCTTTGTAGATCCTCAAAAAGAGATTGAAACAACCGAAGATGCCCTTTCAGGGGCAAGGGACATCATCGCGGAATGGATTACTGAAAACCAGGAAGCACGGGCACTGATGCGGTCTCTTTTTTTTGAAAAAGGCATTGTTATTTCAAAAGTCGATACCTCAAAAGAGGAAGAAGGGGCAAAATACAAAGATTATTTTGATTGGGAAGAGCCCCTTAAAAAAGCACCTTCACATCGGATACTGGCCATGCGAAGGGGTGAAAATGAAGGCATCCTGACACTTCGTATTGCGCCTGAAGAGGCCCTGGCCCTTGGCCTGCTTGAATCCCTTTTTATCACCGGCCGTTTTGGAACTTCCGAACAGGTGCGCATGTCGATTCACGACAGTTATAAGAGGCTCCTGAGCCATTCCATGGAAACCGAGGTTCGGATGACCTCAAAAAAGGAGGCGGATGAAGAGGCCATTCGAATATTTGCCGGCAACCTTCGTCAACTTCTTTTGTCACCACCTCTTGGACAAAAAAATATCCTGGCCATCGACCCCGGGTTCCGTACCGGATGTAAAGTGGTCTGTCTGGATTCCCAGGGAAAACTGCTTCACTCGGATACCATCTTTCCCCATTTCTCCAATTCAAAAACTCTTCATGCGGGAAAAACCATAGAGGACCTTTGCAATCGTTTTCATGTGAATGCCATTGCCATTGGAAACGGCACTGCCGGAAGGGAAACCGAAACCTTTATAAAAGGACTGTCTCTTGAAAAAAAGATTCAGATCATTATGGTCAATGAAAGCGGTGCATCCGTTTACTCCGCTTCGGAAGCGGGCCGTGAAGAATTTCCGGACCATGATATAACCGTAAGAGGCGCTGTTTCAATTGGACGCAGGCTCATGGATCCCCTTGCCGAACTGGTCAAAATAGACCCTAAATCCATAGGGGTTGGGCAATATCAGCACGACGTTGATCAGAAAGCGTTAAGAAAAAGTCTCGACGACGTGGTCACAAGCTGCGTCAACAGGGTTGGCGTGGAGGCCAACACCGCAAGTCGGCAACTGCTCACATACGTATCCGGTTTGGGGCCCCAACTGGCGAACAATATTGTCCGCCACCGTGAGGAGAATGGGCCCTTCGCATCTCGGAAAGCACTCATGAAAGTTCACCGCCTTGGCGCCAAAGCCTTTGAACAAGCTGCCGGATTTTTACGCATCAATGGCGCTTCAAACCCGCTGGATCGCAGCGCCGTTCACCCCGAAAGTTATCCCATCGTGGAGGCCATGGCCAATGACCTTGGGTGCGCCATCCAGGATCTCATGGAAAATGAAGGCATCCGTAAGAAAATTTATAAGGAAAAATATGTCACTGAAGCGGTAGGTCTCCCCACCTTGAACGATATCCTGAAGGAACTGGCCAAACCCGGGCGTGATCCAAGAGATCAATTTGAGAATACCGCTTTTAAAGACGGCATTGAAAAAATTGAAGACCTCGAACCGGGGATGAACCTACCGGGCGTAATCACCAACATCGTCGCTTTCGGCGCCTTCGTGGATATGGGTGTTCACCAGGATGGCCTTGTTCATGTAAGCCAGATGGCAGATCGGTTTGTAAAGGATCCCAACGATGTGGTCAAAGTATACCAGAAGGTTAATGTCAGGGTGTTGAATGTGGATATCAAAAGAAAGAGGATTTCCCTTTCATTAAAACCTGAAGAGGGTGGTTCCCGCAAAAGCGTTCAATCAAGCCCCCGTAAGAAAGCTGAAGAAAAGAAAATTAATCATTCAAAAAAACAGGGAAGAAATCCGTTTAATAACCCGTTTGGCAATGTTCTCAAAAAAATCTCCTGAAGATTCCATCAGGGCGGAAACGCCAAACAAACCTGTCATTTCATTTGTGAGGAAAAATCCATGCCAATTATTACCGATTATCTCGTCATAGGCAGCGGAATTGCCGGCCTGCGTTTTGCTCTTGATGCAGCCAAAACAGGGACCGTCGCCATCGTGACCAAAAAGGAAAAGACCGAAGGCTCAACCAACTATGCCCAAGGGGGCATCGCCTCGGTTCTGGATCCCGATGACAGTTTTGAACTTCATATCAAGGATACCCTTACCTCGGGAGACGGCATCTGCCATGAAGATATTGTCAAAATTGTCGTAGAGGAGGGCCCCCCGCGAATTCACGAACTGATATCTCTGGGAGTACGGTTTTCTCAGCAGGAAGGTCAGAAGAAAATGTTCGATCTTGGCCGCGAAGGCGGTCATTCCAAAAGGCGAATCGTTCATACCAAGGATTTGACCGGCCGCGAGGTTGAAAAACGGTTGCTTGCACGGGCGGAAGAGGATCCCAACATTCAGATTTATGAAAACCACATGACCATTGATCTCATCAGCAAATCTACCCTGGTCCGCCGTGGCATCGTTGCGAAAAAAGCAGATCAGAGCTGCTGGGGCGCCTACGTTCTGGATTCGGAAACCGGTACCATCCTGACAATCCTTGCAAGAATCACGGTCCTTTGTTCCGGCGGCGCCGGTAAGGTGTACCGTTATACCAGCAACCCTGACATTGCCACCGGGGACGGGGTCGCCATGGGCTTCCGGGCCGGAGTAAAAGTGGCCAACATGGAATTTGTCCAGTTCCACCCCACTTCCCTGCACCACCCGCTGGCCAGGAACTTTCTGATCTCCGAAGCGGTGAGGGGCGAAGGAGGAATCCTCCTGGACAAAAAAGGGAATCGCTTCATGGAGTCTTATCATCCCCTGAAAGATCTGGCCTTCAGGGACGTTGTGGCAAGATCCATCGACATGGAACTGAAAAAAAGTGGAGACACATGCGTTTATCTTGATATCAGCCACAAAGATAAAGATTTTATCACCCAGCGCTTTCCCCA
>JAGHDR010000249.1 GCA_021159825.1 Deltaproteobacteria bacterium
ATAATTTTTCACAATTCCCGCGACGTGATGCATCTGTAAGATCAAAATGCGACAGAGCGCTCCCTGCCCCCTGTGAACGGTTACTGAATGGGAAGAGTCGAATACGGAGGACACATGGCAGAAAGGCCTGCCCGAACATTTCGAAAGGACATTTCCGATCCGGAATCCTTTGTCATTACGTTGGAACTGGTTCCGGGAGAGCAGTCCCGGGGCCGTTCCGTTGATACGGTGATGGCCATTGCGGAAAGTGCCCTTGCGGACGGCAGGGTATCCGCTGTGAGCATCACCGACAATCCCGGTGGCCACCCCTCCCTGAGCCCGGATGTTCTGGGAAGGGAGATCATCCGTAAAGGGATGGATGTAATTTGTCCACTTTACCTGTCGTGACCAGAACCGGGTAGGTCTTGAAAGCCGTGCCCTCCAGCGGGGGCACATGGGAATTCGAAACATCCTGGCGCTTACCGGTGATTTTTCAGGAGAAGGGTTTGCCGGAAAAGGCGCTCCGGTTTTTGATCTGGATGCTGTCAGCCTTCTCGTCATGCTCAAGATGATGGGAGAAGGGACGTTGGCTTCGGATGACCGGGAAAATTTTTTTGTGGGATGCGCGGTTTCCCCTTTCAAGCAGACGCAGGAAGAAGTTTTTTGCCAATACGCCAAAATGCGAAAAAAGGTGAAAGCTTCGGCCCGTTTCATCATTACCCAACTCGGTTATGATGCCCGTAAATTCCATGAACTGCTCTGTATCCAAAGAGAGTGGAACATCCAAACCCCTACCCTGGGGTCGGTGTATGTCCTGACGCCCGGAGCAGCGAAAATCATGGCTAAGGGGCGGGTGCCCGGCATGGTGGTAACCCCTGAACTGCTGAAAAAGGTTCAGGGGGAATGGCAGGACAAGCAAAATGGGCATGTGGCGGCGGTTGAACGCTCGGCGCAACTGGCTGGTAATCCTCAAAGGCCTCGGTTACAAGGGCGCCCATTTCGGGGGCATCAACCACAGATTTGACATCCTGGCACAAATTCTGGATCGCATGGATGAGATCGAGGACCGGTGGCGGGACTTTGTGCCCGAGTTTGATTTTCCGCAAAAAAACGGGTTCTACCGGTATTCCCGGGATACGGAAACCGGACTTTGCGGTACGGAATTGAGTCCTTCAATGAGCACCATATCATCCGGGGAAAAAATGCTTTTTGGGGTTTATCGGGAGGTTCACCGCACTTTTTTCAGCTATGATGCGCTGTTTTCGAGCCTATACAGGAAGCTCTGCGCCAAGCTTGAGAAACGACCCTTTGGGTACCTTGTTATCAAAACCCTGGAGGACATCTCCAAAAAGATACTTTTTTCGTGCCGGGAGTGTGGGGATTGCAGCCTTCAACATCTGGCATTTTTTTGCCCCGAATCCCAATGCCCCAAGCATACCCGTAACGGCCCCTGTGGCGGGAGCAGTGAAAGCCGTTGTGAAGTTAACCCGGATCGCCCTTGCGTGTGGTTCAGGGCTTACAGGCGCTGGGCAGCCATTGGCAGGCCCGATAAACTCTATCAGGGATTTATCCCGCCCCGCAATTGGGAACTGGATGGAACCTCCTCGTGGATCAATTTTCACCTTTGCAAGGATCATCAGGGATCGCCTTCACTGACAGCACCCACGGACCACGGTCGGCCCCCCCCTGGTTAGTGTCCATGGGCGTTTTCCTGCCTTGAAATTTCGCTTATACTCTGCTAATTTCAAAGACGCTTTTTCGGCTGTCATGCCCCCACTGGCCCATCCAAGGGAAGATTGCCACAACTTACCATCACCATTGAAACGGATAAGGGGACGTCTATTGCCAATCTCGCCGGAAAGTCAGGGGCCAAATGTATATGGTGTTCAGGAGCTCACCCAAGAAATAAGAGAGCTCCTTGAGAGGAACCTTGATTTTGTGTGGGTTGAAGGAGAGATATCCAATTTCAGCGCACCCGGATCCGGCCATTATTATATGGTGCTCAAAGACGAAAACGCTCAGATCCGGGCAGTCATGTTTCGCCTTCAGGCAAGATATTTGAAATTCCTCCCGGAGAACGGCACCAAGGTCCTTGCTCAGGGAAGGGTGGGTGTTTATGCTCCCAGGGGAGAATATCAGCTGATCCTGGACTATCTGGAGCCCATAGGCGTTGGCGCGCTGGCCCTGGCCTTTGATCAGGTCAAAAACAAACTGGCAAAACAGGGCGTTTTTGATCAGGCGGTTAAAAAACCCCTGCCCTTTCTGCCCAAGCGGATCGCTTTGATCACATCGCCTACGGGTGCCGCGGTACGGGATTTTCTGAACGTCATTCAACGCCGGTTCGCCAATATGGAAATCAGCATCCTCCCCGTCCGGGTTCAAGGGGAACAGGCCTGTGGGGATATGATCAAAGCCCTTGAAGCGGTTAACCGGGACCTCAATGTGGATGTGATCGTTTTGACCCGGGGCGGCGGCTCCCTGGAGGATTTGTGGGCCTTTAATGAAGAAGCGCTGGCCCTCACCGTCAGGCGCTCCCGTATACCAGTGGTGTCGGCCGTGGGGCATGAGATCGATGTGACCATCTGCGATCTGGCATCCGATTTCAGGGCTCCAACCCCTTCTGCGGCCGCCGAACTGATGGTAGCGGAAAAGGAAGCCCTAAAAAAGCGCTTAAATGATTTGCAATCTCGGTTGGTGACAATGATGGGGCAGCATCAACGCCATCACAGAGAGGTTCTGGAAAAACTGAAAAACCACCTTCAAGATCCGAGAAAACGGCTTGCCGACGCCTGGATTCACTTAGATGATTTGCAACAGCGACTATTCCGCTTGATGCGCCTGGTTCTTCACCACAACCGCATGGCCCTGAGTGAGAAATTAAATGCCCTGCGTATCCATTCTCCTCAAGGCATGATCGCTTCCCGCAAACAAAATCTCGATTTTCAAAAGACCTCCCTTGTTCGAGCCACGGAAGCAAAAGTTCGGGTGCTTCGAATGCATCTCATTTTGCTGGAAAAAGGATTGGAGGACCTGAACCCCATGGCGATTTTGAACAGGGGGTACAGCATTGCATTTCACCTGCCGGAGAAACGGATTTTAAAAGAGATTTCCAATGTACATCAGGGGGATCAGGTTATGGTTTTGCTGGGGGAGGGACAATTAACGTGCCGGGTGGAAACCGCCGAACCGGGTTCGGGGCTTTCTCTAAAGGATTTGATATGATGGAAACAGGTATACGCTGAACCAGTGCCCGTCCATCTATTCTTCCTTCAATGCATCAAGGGTTTCCCATCGCTTGTAGGCTTTTTCGAGCTCGATTTCAAGGGATTCAAGTCGCTCCTTGGTGTTTGCAATTTCGGCGCTTTTGTTCTTGTAAAACGACGGATCCGACATGCGGCCGAAAAGCACGGCGTGTTCTTGTTCCAGAGATTCGATTAGGGAAGGCATGTCTTCAAGCTCTCGGTTTTCTCGGAAGGTGATCTTTTTTGGGCCTTTCCGTTTCGGTTTAGCCTTTTTGGTGCCATTTTTCTTGGGCTTGGAAGGGATTTTAGTTTTGTTCTTTTTTCGCTGTTTCAGCCAATCGTCGTATCCGCCGATGTATTCGGTGATCCGGCCGTTTCCTTCAAAAACAAGGATGCTCGTGACCAGGTTATTCAAAAACGCACGGTCATGGCTTGCCAGAAGCACATTCCCTTGATAATTCAACAGTAGTTCTTCCAGCAGTTCAAGGGTTTCGGCATCCAGGTCGTTGGTGGGTTCGTCCAGTACCAAAAGGTTGGAAGGCTTCATGAAAAGACGGGCGAGGAGGAGTCGGTTTTTTTCTCCTCCTGAAAGGGTTTTAAGCGGACTTCGCATCTGGTCCGGCGTGAACAGAAATTCCTTGAGATAGCCCACGGCGTGTCTGCTTTTCCCATTGATAATGAGGAAGTCGCCTCCCCCCGTCACATTCTCAATAACGGTTTTTTCCGGATCCAGTTGTTCTCTTGTCTGGTCGAAATAGGCGCACTCGACCCGGGCGCCCAGCCTGATACAGCCTTCAGAGGGTTCCAATGTATTTAAGAGAACCTGAATGAGGGTTGTCTTCCCACAGCCATTGGGCCCCATGACGCCCACCTTATCACCCCGCAGGATGGTGGTGGAAAACGCTTTGATAATCGGGCGGTCATCATAATGGTAAGTCACATTTTGCGCTTCGAGGACAAGTTTTCCGGATCGTTCGGCCTCCTGTGCCTGCATTTTCACTTTGCCGGTTTGTTCACGCCGTGCCCGCTTCTCTTCACGCATTTTCATTAGAACTCGCACCCTTCCCTCGTCACGGGTTCGGCGCGCCTTGATCCCCTTTCGGATCCAGATCTCCTCCTTGGAAATTTTCTTGTCAAACTGCCGGTTATGTTCTTCCTCAGACTCAATAAGCGCTCTTTTTCTAGCAAGGTAGGTTTTGTAATCGCATGGCCAGCTTGTGAGACGCCCTCGGTCTATTTCAATGATCCGGGTGGCCAGTTTTTCAAGAAATACGCGGTCGTGACTGATAAAAAGGAGGGTTTTTCGGTACTGAAGCAGAAAATTTTCCATCAATTCAATGGACGGAATATCCATGTGATTGGTGGGTTCATCCAACAACAGCAAATCGGGGCCTTCCGCAATGGTTTTTGCCAAAAGGACTCTTCGCTTCATGCCCGCTGAAAGTGTTTGGAATTCCGCATCCGGCGTAAGTCTAAGCCGGGTGATGACTTTTTCGACCTGGGGCTGAATTTCCCAGGTACACTGTGAATCTTGAGAAGGGTTACTTTTTAGACCGGAAGAAACAACATCAATAATTTTTCCATTGAGATGCCGAGGTACTTCCTGCGAAAGGGTTCCTAAAAGTAGGCCGGGCTTGCGAAATATGTCCCCGGAGTCCGGCTTGATCTCGTTGTTGATCAAGTTAATCAGCGTACTTTTCCCTGCGCCGTTTCGGCCCACCAGGCATATGCGCTCACCTTGTTCGATTTGAAGACTGACTTTGTCAAGAATCAAAGGCCCGCCGAAAGCCAGGCTGATGTTCTGAAGGCTCAATATGGACATGTTATTATATTTATTGTGTTGTTCAGAAATCGGTTGAAAAAAGCATTCCCTGCCGGTTGTCGCCGGTCTCTCTTTTTTTCGCGGTTTCCAGCGTGACAGGACTGGCGCTTTTGAGAAAATACTTGCCGAACATCCGGTTAAAATCGGTCCATGCGCCTTCCTGCCGGTCCCGTTGCATAAACCGGTTTAAACCGTTGATTTTAGCGTCAAGATCATCCAGCAGATGAAGCGCAAACGCTTCCAGGAATTTGGGTTCTTTGGGCGAACCAAAATCGTACTGACCGTGATGGCTGAGGATCAAGTGCCGCAGCCGTATGGCCAGTTCTTTGGGGAAATCTTGAAGCAACCTCAATTTCTCGTCTACCAGGGTCACACCCAGAACAAGGTGCCCCACCAGTCTGCCTTCATCGGTGTAGTTAATGCTTATATCCCATGAAAACTCCCGGGTTTTACCCACGTCGTGAAGAAAGGCGGCGGTGACCAACAGATCTTTGTTTAAAGATGGATAGTGGTCGGATGCCTGGTCCGCTAAACGGCAAACCGACAGCGTGTGCTCCAGAAGTCCCCCCAGATAGCTGTGGTGAAAATTTTTGGCTGCAGGGGCATTTTTAAAAAGATCCATAAATTTTCGATCCTTCCAAAATCCTTCGATCAACGCCTTTAAGTGGATATCCTTGACCTGATTCAGAATGGTTCTCAGGGATCGCATCATCCCCGGCGTGTCAAAGGGTGATGTTTCCACGAATATGCCGGGGTCCGGTGTTTCAGAGGAAGGTTCCAGTTGAGACACGGTCAACTGAACCCGGCCCTGATAGGTAGCGGTTTGCCCCGCTATTTTAATAACCTCCCCTTCACGAAAAAGATCCGAGAAGGATTCGGCCCTGTCCCAGACTTTTGCCGGTAGTTCCCCTGTTTTGTCTGCCAGGGTGAGATTCAAAAAAGGGTTTCCGTTGCGTGTGGTGGACAACTTTTTCTTTTTGACCAGATAGCAACCGGAAACCCTTGATTCAGCTTCTATTTTTTCCACCCAGACATGTCGATGGGGACGACAATCCGTCGATGGTTCAGTCATCAAAGTCTCCTGCCGACCCCTTGTCTGAATCGAGCGCTGCCGCCCGTTCTTGAATCTTGGCTTCAGTCCATTGACTCGGATCTTCAATACGTGCGCTCTTTGGCCCCAGGTCATAAGAGCCTGCATCCAAAATTGCTTCCAGGGCCAGAGGTGCGGTATCCTGGGCGTTAAACACCCGGGTCAGCAGGTTATAAACGAAATCTTCCACCCCCTGAACCATCCGCTCCCGTATATCTCGGGGAAGGGCCAGCAGTTTGTTTTCGAAAGGCAGGTTGAGTTTCTTGTAGTTTCCGCCTTTAATGTCGCGCTCTACGGCGTAACTAACCATTTCACCCCACATACCGTCGGTCATGCCGGCATCCGGCATTTTAAGGAATTCGCCACTCTTATCCAGTATGGCATTTCCAAAATCATTGACTTTGACGCCCCATGAGATCATCTGCAGCGCCGTTGCCACATTGGCTTTGGTGGTATTCGTTTTCTGAACAATATTTCTGAGACGCTCAGAACTATTTCCGGAAGTGCCGTGCTGTGCTCCGGATACATTGTATTGGGCAAGCACCTCATGAATCTCTGCGGTAAGCGGCACCTGGATGCCCTCATCGCTCTGTTCGATGCCGTGGGTGGTGCCGTTGTTAAGGGCGATCCAGTCGGGAAACGCATCATTTGCATTGAGCCCTTGGATCAAAAACAGGGCTTCATCAGCGGTTGAAAGGCCAAGTTTCCCCTTGATTTCACCTATTTCCGTTTCATAGCCGGCCCATTCGGGAAGATATGACTTGAGCGCCAGATTGGCCAGAAGGTTCTCTTCATCCGGCATATGGGAGGCATCAATGGCAATGGATGTCATGCCCGCTTCAAACATGGTGGGGATTTCGACCTTGGCCGCTTCAACGTCTGTCCGGCTTTTGATGCCGTAATGGTCCGCGTGGATGGCTACGGGAATGGTGATCCCCAGTTCGTTCATGACGGCATCGGCCTGTCGGGCGAGATTCCAGTAGTTGACAGGGCAGTAGGCATTACCGCCCCCTTCGGATTTGGCAATCTCCAGAATAATGGCGGCGTTGGCCCGTTGAGCCGCCCGTAATGCGCCGTGAATAACAAAGTGGTTACGGCCGTTTGCCGCAATGGTCATGGCCTTGCCCTTCTTCATCATGGCGCGATCGATGACCTTCCCGCTGACAATAAGCGCCATGGAATTGGGAAACAGCCCGACAATGTTGGGGGGACGACCGATCTTGAGTGCTTTTTCAAATTCTTCGGATACAGTTCCTTTTTTGAAAAACATGCCAAACCTCCTTTTATATTTGATCCTTCATTTTTTTATCCCCTTCAGTTTCCTTACGGATTTTTTCCTGAAGGGAAGCATTTCCAGAAGCCAAACCTTTGGCTTTACGGAAATGGAACATGGCTTTTTGAAATCGACCGGAATTCTTAAAATAGATGCCGAAGTTATAATGGGCAAGCGCCAACTGATTTTCCCTACCATAACACACGCCCAGGTGATAATAAACGTTGTTCCTGACAGGTTTGAGATAAGATAGCTTTTTGAATATGCGAAGGGCTTTTTCGGTTTTCCCCTGTTCTTCGTAAATCGTACCCAGCAAAAAAAGAGCCGCCTTGTCTAGGTGATCCAACTCAAGGGCCGTTTTAAGAACCCCCACGGCTTTTTTCTGCTGACCATCCATCAAATAGGCCTCTCCCAGGGTTCTCAGGATGGGGAGGAATTCCGGCTGTTTTTGCCGGGCCTTTTTGAGGGCGCTGATGGCCTCGGGATATTGGCTTTCCCGCATGAAAACAATTCCCAGCCCCAGTTGCGGCAACCATGCTTTGGGATCTTTTTTCAGGGTATTCAGGAATTTTTTTTCCGCATCCCCGGGCTCTTTGCAACGGGCCATGACAATGGTCTTAAATGCCGGAAAAAGCGCCTTAAAGTAAAGGGCTTCCTTACTCAAGAGCAAAGGCTCATCATTGTTGGACAGAGATTCAAGATTGCTCATCCGCTCAGGCCCTGTGGGGTGGGTCAACAGATATTCCGGGGTTTTTCCCGTCCCCACCCAGCTTCCCCTCTGGATTCTTTGAAGGGCGCTGATCATGGCTTTTGAATCAAAGGTGGATGGTCTGATATATTTATAGCTCAATTGGTCCGCCTGGCGTTCATCCTCTCGGCTGAAATGATATTGGGCCTGCATCCCGGCGGCCATGGCGCCGGTGATGAGTGCGGCCGCCAACGGCCCGCCAACGAGTATGCCGGCCAGGATTCCCGCCATGGTGCCGATTCCGACACTTTTGCTTTGATCGATCCGTTTGGACAGGTGCCGTGCGGCAATATGGCCGATTTCATGGCACATGACCGCAGCCAGTTCATCCACCCGGTCCATGGCTTCAATAAGACCGGCATAGAAGAATATATGTCCGCCGGGACCGGCAAATGCGTTGAGGGTTTCGTCGTTGATAATATAAAAATGAAAAGGAAACGGTTTTGTTTCAAGGGGTATTAAAAGGTACTGCCCCAGGTCATTGATGTATTTGACGGCAAAGGGTTCCGAAACCAATTCAGTCTGGTTGCGGATTTGAAGGAAAAAGGCTTGCCCCATTTTCCATTCATCTTCTATGGAAAGAGCATGGGCCTTTGACTGAAAGGAAAGGGGGAACCCACAGAACAAGACAGAGATCAAAAGCGAAACGGCTCGTCTGCAACGTAAATGGGTTTTCATATTCAATCTCCCCATACTTTACATTTCGAGACTGACCTCCGGGGCCTCGACCCAGAGCCCTTCCAGGTCGTAGAATTCCCTGATGGGCTGATAGAAGATGTGAATAACCACTTCACCATAGTCCAGAAGCACCCACTGCGCTTCCTGTTCGCCTTCAATGCCGTATAGGGGTGCCTGCTCCTTCAGCGTTTTTCGGAGGTGCCGGGCAATGGCCTGTACCTGCCGGGTGGAATTTCCGCCTGTGATCAAAAAATAGTCCGCAACGGTTGTGAGGTTTTCCACGTGCAGAAGGATGGGATCAATGGCCTTTCTTTCCAGAATGGTTGTCAGACACAATCTTGCTTTTTCGATGGGGGTCATCACTTCGATATAATCCTTTTTCAATAATGTAAACCCTGACCGCTTCAGGAACAAGGAAGTGGATGGATTTATCTTCTTTTACCATGTTTCGAATATTTGTCGAGGATATTTCCATGCGGGTCGATGTCAGGAGAAAAATGGACCTGCCGGACGGCGCCTCAAAATGATCCCCTGTGCCCATGGTTGAACTCTTGACGTTAAGGTCGGAAAAGATAGCGTCCAGCCCTTGATTTCGACAGCCGACCCGGGAAAGGATCACAAAATGAGCGTAGTCAAAAAGATGTTTGTAATCTCGCCAAGTGCTGATTTCCAGAAAAGCGTCCATGCCCAGAATAAAAAAAAGCTCCGGTGCCGGACCCAAAACCTCATGAAGTTCCCTGAGGGTCTCGATGGAATAGGTAAACCCGGGTCTGTTTCCTTCCAGGTCCATGGTTTCGAGCAGACCGGAACCATCTGTTCCCAGACGGGTCATGGCCAGCCTGTGGTGGAAGGGTGTTACCGGTGTTTTGGTTTTGTGCGGGGGCAGGGCGGAGGGAATCAGGTAAACCTTTTCAAGCGCCAAATGTTGACCGACCTCTTCCGCTGAACGTAAGTGTCCCAGATGGATGGGATCGAAGGTGCCCCCAAGGATGCCCAGTTTCAAAAAATGCTCCTATTTCCTGATTTGTCCCTGTCCGTAAACCACGAATTTGGTGGTGGTCAACTCTTCGAGCCCCATGGGGCCGAAGGCATGGAGTTTGGATGTGTTGATGCCGATTTCCGCACCCAGACCCAACTGGTTGCCGTCGTTGAACCGCGTGGATGCATTCACCAGTACCACGGAAGAATCCACCTGGGCCAGGAAACGTTGTGAACGTTCGTAATCATTGGTGATGATGGCTTCCGTATGCTGCGATCCATAGGTTTCAATATGGTCCAGGGCCTCATCCATACTGCCGACCACCTTTACCGCCAGCACCAGGTCAAGGAATTCCGCGGGCCAGTCCGATTCAGTTGCGGGCACGGCGCCGGGCGCCAGGTCAATGGTTTTGGGGCATCCCCTGATTTCAACGCCGGCTTCCTCATATTGTTTTGCCATTTCGGGAAGGAAACCGGGAGCCGCATCCTCATGAACCAGCAGGGTTTCCAGGGCATTGCAGACGCCGGGTCTCTGCACTTTTGCGTTAAAGCAGATATCTTTGGCCATTTCAAACGATGCGGATTGATCCACGTAAATATGGCAAACACCCTTGTAGTGCTTCAGAACCGGAACCCGCGAGTGTTCGGCGACAAAACGGATCAGCCCCTCTCCCCCCCTGGGGATGATGACGTCAACATCATCATCCAGACTGATCAGCGCATTCACAGCGGTCCTTTCGGTGGTGGGGATCACCTGAACGGCCTTTTCGGGAATCCCTGTTTCATTCAAGGCTTCCGTCAGCAGTTTACCTAAGGCTATGTTGGAATGAAAGGCCTCCGATCCTCCCTTGAGGATAACGGCATTGCCGGCTTTGAGGCACAGGGCCGCTGCATCCACCGTCACATTGGGACGGGATTCATAGATGAAACCGATAACGCCCAAAGGGATTCGTACCCGTCCCACCAGCAGGCCGTTGGGACGTTTCCACATGCCGGAGTACGCTCCCACCGGATCGGGCAGTGCCGCCACTTCCCTGAGTCCATCGGCCATGGCGCGGATCACCGCGTCATTTAGGGTCAGGCGATCCAACATGGCCGCGGAAAGACCCGCATCTTTAGCCGCCGATAGATCCTTTTGGTTTTCGGTGGCAATGGTTTCCCGGTGAGCCACAAGTTTTTCGGCCATTCTCAGAAGGGCGTCATCTTTCCGCCCCCGTTCCAGGCTTCTCAATCCTCTGGATGCCGTTTTGGCATCCCCGGCCATGGTTTTGATCATATTTTCAATCGACATGCCGCATCTCCTTCATCCATATGTGCCGTCAGCACAAGATTGTTTCGATGGATGACCTCGTCATCATGTTTAAATCCCAGAATGGACTCGATTTCAGTGCTGTTTGCTCCCATTATTTTCTGAATGTTTCCGGAATGGTAACTGACCATACCCACAGCCACGGGTTCACCGTCTTCATTGATCAGCAGTACGGAATTGCCGAGGCTGAATCGACCCCTCACCCCTTTGATGCCTGAAGGCAGCAGGCTTTTTCCCTTTTCCACAATGGCCCTTTCGGCGCCTCGGTCGATGATGATTTCCCCTCTTGGGGATTTGGTAAAAGCGATCCAGTGTTTTCGGCTGCACAAAGAAACCGGTTCCGGCAAAAACAGGGTCCCTTCCACATGGCCCCCGAAGAGATGTTTGATAATACCGGGCTTCAGGCCATTGGCGATGATGGTGGGGACCCCTGCCAATGCCACTTTCTTGGCGGCGCTGATCTTGCTCCCCATACCGCCTGTTCCCAGGAATCCGGGTATGGCGCCGGCAAACCGGGTAATTTTTCGATCTACCTTTTCCACCACGGAAATAAGCCGGGCACCTTCGTGAGCTCTCGGGTCTTTATCAAACAGGCCATCAATATTGGTCAGATTAATCAGAAAATCGGATTCGGACAGGTTCGTCACCATGGCGCTGAGGTTATCGTTGTCGCCGAATTTGAGTTCATCCACCACTACCGTGTCGTTTTCGTTGACAATGGGGATAATGTTCCAGGAAAGAAGGGTGAAAATGGTGTTGCGTGCATTTAAATAGCGGCGCCGATGGGTCAGGTCGTCTCGGGTTAACAGGACCTGCCCCACCTGGTAACCATGTTCTTCAAAAGCATTTTCCCAGGCCCTGATCAGGTTCCCCTGGCCCACGGCGGCCGTGGCCTGTTGCTCGGAGACGGAACGGGGTCTGCGGGTCATTTTCAATTTCCGGATGCCTGCTGCAATGGCACCGGAAGAGACCAGGACGACCTCTTTTCCTGATTTTCTGAGTGCGCTGATATCAGCGGTCAGATTATTCATGACGGGCATATTAAGACCATCGTCACCCGTCAGAACACCGCTGCCGATTTTGATGACAACCCGTTTGACGGATTTCAGCAGGTCCTTTCTGGAATTTCTTTTTTCCATCACTTTTATTAGATTTTTTTCCAGCTTTCAGAAATGAATTGGATCAAATCTTCAATCCCCTCACCGGTCAATGCTGAAATACACATGGATTTCGTACCGATCCTGTCAAGGGCTTTTCGCAATGCTTTAATATCCTTATTCTCCGGATCACTGATGTCAATTTTATTAATTACCACAAAGTAGGGTTTATGGGCAAGGGCGGTTGAATAGGCCGACATCTCTTTTCTGAGCATTAAAAAATTGCTCAGGATGTTGGTTTCCGATGAAAGGGTTGCATCCAACAGGTGCAAAAGAAATTGAGTCCGTTCGATATGCTTCAAAAAGCGGTGCCCCAGACCGCGACCCAGCCTCGCCCCTTCCACAAGACCGGGAATATCAGCCACAACCAGGGTCTCTGCATCGTCAAAGGTCATGACGCCCAGGTTGGGAACCAGTGTGGTGAATGGGTAACTGCCTACCTTGGGATGGGCCTGCGTGAGTCGGGAAAGAAGGGTCGATTTTCCGGCGTTGGGCATGCCGACCAATCCCACATCCGCCAGGCGTCTCAGGGTTCACTTGAGTTTCAGTGTTTCTCCGGGAAGGCCGGGCTGCGCGATCCTTGGCGCCCGATTCGTCGATGTGGCAAAATGCTGGTTCCCTCTCCCGCCCTTACCGCCGGGCATGAGGACGATTTCCTGATGATCAAGGACCAGGTCCGCCAGGATCCGACCGGATTCATGCACTTCTATGATGGTGCCGACAGGTGTTTTAAGAATGCAATCCGCTCCGTTGGCGCCGGATTTATTCTTTCCTTTTCCCGGTTCACCGTTTCGGGCGCTCAGATTCCTTTTGGATCTGTAGTCTTCAAGGGTAAAAAGTTTGCGTGTGCTTCTGACGATAACGCTTCCGCCATTCCCCCCATCACCGCCGTCCGGTCCGCCTCTGGGAATGAACTTCTCTCTTCTGAAGCTGACGCAACCACCTCCCCCGTTTCCGGACCTGGCCGTGATGACGGCTTCATCTAGGAAAAACATGATTTACCTTTTGGGAGGGCAAATGGCTTCTTGGGGATTTATGCGGCGTAAACGCTGACTTTTTTTCGATCTCTGCCCATACGCTCAAAAGCGACAATGCCGTCAATCTTGGCAAAAATTGTATAATCCCTGCCCAAGCCCACATTCTCCCCAGGGTGAATATGGGTCCCTCTTTGTCGGACAATGATGCTTCCGGCGTTGACTTTCTGTCCGGAATAGCGCTTGACTCCCCGCCTCTGGCCGTTACTGTCTCTTCCGTTTCTGGAGCTGCCGCCTGCTTTCTTATGTGACATATCACTTATCCC
>JAGHDR010000208.1 GCA_021159825.1 Deltaproteobacteria bacterium
GCCTTGTGTCGGAGCTCGACGAAGGGGTTCTCATTAATCTGGGCTCGGCGGTCATTCTGCCTGAGGTCTTTCTGAAGGCGCTCAGTGTTGCGCGCAACCTGGGGCACAGGGTCAAAAACATCACCACCGTGAACATGGATTTCATTCGACAATATCGTCCCATGACCAACGTGGTTCACCGGCCCACCCTGGACGGCGGAAAGGGGTTCAGCCTGGTGGGGCATCATGAAATCATGTTTCCTCTCCTGGCAGCGGCGGTCATCGAAGGGATAGAAGAGAAAAAGATAAGAGGATAAAACAATGCCCATCTATGAATATAAATGTGAAGATTGTAACGAGAAATTCGAAGCCCTGGTCTTTCGAAGCGATGAGACGGTACCCTGTCCCGGCTGCAAGGGTGAAAATATCACACGGATGATGTCCGCCTGCGGATTTAAAACCGGCGGGGCTGCTGATGCGGGAGAGAGCTACAGCGCGCCTTCAAGCGAATCGTCTAGTTGCGCGGGATGCACCAGTACCAACTGCAGCACTTGTCATTAGGGAGTGCCCATCCACAAATGGCTAATTTGCCCGATTTCGGCGTCAGACGAAAATTGTAATCCTCGAAATACTTCCATGTATTCCTGCGGTTACAATTTTCGCCTTCCTTGAACTCGAACAAATTTTCTCATTCGTGGGCGGACACTAGAGAACTTTTAGCTATTTGCCATTTCTGGAGAAAATCGTGTTCAGAATCGGCTTTGGATATGACGTACACGCCCTGGTAGAAGATCGGAAACTCATCCTCGGGGGCGTGGAAATTCCTCATTTACAGGGCTTGAAAGGGCATTCCGACGCGGATGTGCTGATTCATGCCATTATGGACGCTGTTTTGGGAGCGCTCGGGCTGGGGGATATCGGCCGACATTTTCCCGACACGGACCCGGCATACAAAAACATATCGAGCCTGTCCATGCTGGAAACCGTTGTGGGTCTGGCCGAAAAGGAAGGGTATGGCCTCAACAACCTGGACTGCACCCTGGTGGCCCAGGCACCCCGAATTGCGCCCTTCCTGCCTGAAATAAAACGAGTTCTTTCGAACGCTTTGAAAGCAGCGGAGAACCAAATCAACATCAAAGCCACCACCAGCGAAGGCCTGGGGTTCTGCGGTAAACGGGAAGGCATGGAAGCCTTTGCCGTGGTGACCCTTTCGCACAAGGAGACCAAAAGTGTCGCTTAAACTATACAACTCAGCTACCCGAAAAAAAGAGATTTTTAACCCCATGGAAGATGGGAAAGTGGGACTTTACGTCTGCGGGGTTACGGTGTACGACCTCTGCCATATCGGACATGCCCGCTCCACCATCGTATTTGATATCCTGGCCCGGTATTTTCGAGCCAAGGGCTATGACGTGACGTATGTCAGAAATTTCACGGACATTGACGATAAAATCATTCAAAGGGCAAATCTGCTGAAAAAAGAGCCCAAAGTCCTGGCCCGGGAATTCATTGATGCCTTTTATGAGGACATGGGAAAGCTTGGCGTGCTAAACGCGGACGTGGAACCCCTGGCGACGGATCATATAGACGGTATGATCGAGATGACAAAAACGCTCATAGACCGGGGCTACGCCTACAAGACGGAAGAGGGCACGGAAGGTGGGGATGTCTATTTTTCAGTGGATTCTTACAAGGGGTACGGCAGCCTCTCCGGAAGGAACCTGGAGGATATGCGTGCCGGAAGCCGTGTTGCCGTGGATGACAAAAAGAGACACCCCATGGACTTTGTACTCTGGAAAAGCGCCAAACCGGGTGAACCCCGATGGCCCAGCCCCTGGGGACCGGGCCGACCGGGCTGGCACCTGGAATGCTCGGTCATGAGCAACAAATACCTGGGCCCCACCTTTGACATTCATGGCGGGGGCCGTGATCTTCTCTTTCCCCATCACGAAAATGAACGGGCCCAGTCCATATGCGCCAATGAAGGGGAATTCGCCCGCTACTGGGTTCACAACGGTTTTGTCACCGTTGAATCGGAAAAAATGTCCAAATCCCTGGGGAATTTTCTGACCATACGGGATGCCCTCAAACGGTATCATCCCGAGGTGCTCAGGCTTTTCCTCCTGTCCAAACAATACCGAAGCCCCCTGGATTTCTCCAAAAAAGACGTTGAGGGACTTCAGACCGGGCTGGTGCGCATTTACCGCACGTTTCAACGGCTGAACGACCTACCAGGTCCGGATAATGGAGAAAAAGTGCCGTCCAACAACGTTTCAGATGGCTCAGGTCAATTTTTTGAAAAATTCTGCGAGATTATGGACGACGACCTGAATACCGCCGGGGCGCTGGGTCTGATCTTTGAAAAGATCCGGGAAATGAACCGGCTCATGGACCCGGAGAGTGAAGGCGCTATTTCCGAAGATACGCTGAGTCGCCTGAAGAACGACCGAGCCCAAATCCTTCGGGCCGGGAATATTCTGGGGTTGTTCCACGAAGACCCCGCCGAATTTTTCGAACAACTGGCCGGACCCTCAACGGAAGTAAAAAATGAAGACATCGACGCCCTGGTGGGAAAACGGACCCAGGCCCGAACCGCCAAAGACTGGGCCGCGTCCGATGCCATTCGCGACCAACTAAAGGAGATGGGCGTCATCCTGGAGGACGGCCCCCAGGGAACCACCTGGAGATTGGATGTTTAAGCTCCAAAGTGATTTCTCCCCCTGCGGGGATCAGCCCCAGGCCATCGACGCGTTGGAGGAAGGCATTGAGCAGGGGCTGAGACATCAGGTACTCCTGGGCGTGACCGGCTCGGGAAAAACCTTTACCATTGCCCACGCCATTGCCCGAACCGGAAGAACAACCCTGGTCATCGCCCCCAATAAAACCCTGGCCGCCCAGCTGTATAGCGAACTGCACACTCTTTTTCCCGAAAACGCCGTCCATTACTTCGTGAGCTATTACGACTACTACCAGCCGGAAGCCTATATTCCCCAGTCGGATACTTATATTCAGAAAGACTCCCACATCAACGATCAGATCGACAAAATGCGCCACGCCGCCACTCGCGCCCTCCTGGACCGGGACGATGTGATTATTGTGGCGAGCGTCTCCTGCATTTACGGCCTCGGGTCCCCTGAAACCTACTACGACATGCTCCTCTATCTTGAAGCGGGAACTACCATCACAAGAGAAGATACCGTAAAAAAACTGGTGGAGATTCAGTATGAACGAGGCGATATGGACTTCTATCGGGGCCGCTTTCGCGTGCGGGGGGACGTGTTGGACATCTATCCCGTCCATGAAGAAGACCGGGCCGTGCGTATCCACTTCTTCGGCGACGAGGTGGAGGCCATTCAGGAAATCGATCCATTGACCGGAAAGGCCCTTCAGGAACTCAGCCGCATCGCCGTCTACCCGGCCACCCATTATGTCACCACCACCGACACACGTGATCACGCCAACAAACAAATCAAACTGGAGTTGACCCGACAACTGGCGAATTTCCGCAACCAGGGCAAACTCCTGGAGGCCCAGCGGATCGAAGAACGGACCCGTTTCGATCTGGAGATGATGGCGGAACTGGGGTATTGCCACGGCATCGAGAATTACTCCCGTCACCTGACGGGCCGGGCCCCCGGAGAACCC
>JAGHDR010000379.1 GCA_021159825.1 Deltaproteobacteria bacterium
ATCCGAACGTTGGAACAGCGGCTTGAATATGCAAGAAGCAATGTGGAAATACAGGAAAGGGGTCTGAAAATCGCCGAGGTTCGCTTCCAAGGGGGTGAAACCTCGGAGCTGGACGTTCAACAGGCGCGATCCTTATTGCGCAACACGCAATCCACGATTCCGGTACTGGAGATTAGCGTCCGGCAGGCCCAAAACGGTATCTGCGTTCTGCTGGGCATTCCACCCGGCGATCTTTCGGCATACATTAAAGGCCCGGGCCCCATTCCGGGAGCCCCATCGGAAACCGCCGTCGGCATCCCTGCGGATCTGTTACGCCGCAGGCCCGATATTCGGCTTGCGGAATTCCAGGCGGCCGCCCAGGGGGCGCTCATCGGGGTTGCCGAAGCCGACCTTTACCCTCATTTTGCTGTAGGCGGGTCCATCGGGTTTGCCGTGGGCAACAGTAACGGGTTGTTCAATGGTGACAGTCTGGTAGGGTTTTTCACACCCTTTTCCTTCCGCTGGGACATCTTCAACTATGGTCGAATCAAGAACAATGTTCGCGTTCAAGACGCCCGCTTTGAGCAGCTTTTGGTCACGTATCAGAACAAGGTGTTAGAAGCCGCCGGGGAAGTTGAAAACGGGCTGGTGGGATTTATTCGAACCCAGCAGCAGGAGAAGTTTCTTGTTGACGCTGCCCAGTCAGCCGATAGGGCGACACAAATCGCATTGCTGCAATACAAGGAGGGGCTCACCGATTATACCCGTGTTCTGAATACCCAACAACTCCTGGTGGCTCAACAGGACAGCCTGGCATCAAGCCGTGGCGATATCATTCGTTACTTAATCGCGGTGTACAAGTCGCTGGGCGGCGGCTGGGAGTCCCGTGTGGGCAAGGATATAATACCTGCGCAGACTCTGGAGACCATGGGCAAAAGAACAGATTGGGGGGATTTGCTGACGCCCGTTTCATTACCGGCTGAACTAGAACAGCCGCCCGCCGGGAAGGAGGTGAAACCGTTCAATAAGCCGATGTGGTGATTTTTCAAAACGCATCTTCAAAATCACGGGCGGATGTAAAAAACATTCCTGACACAAACAGCTCCTGAAAAATGATACGCGGCACTTGCCGCATTTTCTCTTTCCGCCACAGGTGGATTGCAGGGGAATGTGGGCATCTTGCGCCAATTGAGGATAGATGATGGCAACCCCCTCTGTCCGAACGATTGGGGTAAACAGAAGATCCACAGTGCTCTGATTTTTTTCAAAGGGTTTTTTGAGACAAATCATCTTTTCATTTGGGTTAACATATAGATTGACATGACCAACATTGTGATCTAGAATGAGATCATGATAAGCTTAAATATAAATGAAATAAAAACCCATTTCTCAAGCTTCCTTGCAAAAGTCAGCAATGGAGAAACAGTATTGGTCCGTAAACGGAATGTGCCTATTGCTGAAATAAAACCGGTTGCGACGCTCCCAAATAAAAAGCGTCCAATTGGCCTGGCCGGCAAAGAATATCCTGACTTTGAAATTAGCGACGATTTTTTTGACCCTCTCCCGGACGATATTGTTGCTGCTTTTAATGGCGAAGACTCGTGAAACTTTTACTCGATACCTGCACTTTTCTATGGGTGACTAAAGGTAGCAAAGAACTGTCCCCTAAGGCAATTGACACTTTTGCCGACCCGAAAAATGAAGTATATCTAAGTGCTGTTTCTGCCTGGGAAATCAATGTTAAATATCGTCTGGGCAAACTGTCCCTTCCGCTTTCTCCTGATAAATTTATTCCCAAAGAGCGAAAAAGACACTTGGTCACCCGTTTAGATTTATCGGAAAACGATACTTTGCATTTATGTAAACTACCAACTCCCCATAAAGATCCTTTTGACCGTATGCTTGTATGTCAGGCAATTGAACATTCTCTAACAATTCTTACCCCGGATCCGCTTATCACACAATACCCAATCCGTTCTCTCTGGTAGCCTTTAAATTCATCTACAACTTTTTGGATCCCCCTCCCCCCTGTTGATTTTCATTTTGCCCTGACCAAAACTTTCTGATTATTTGGAACAGTTTTTAAGATTTTCACATTAAATTGATTTTCTCAAAAAGCAAAGAGTTCATCCTCAAAAAAAGTCGTTTTATCTGTGTTGATTGCCACCTTATCTTGGCTAACATTTTCTGATTATTTTGATCAACTCAACTAATTAAGACATTTGGGGACATCAAAATATTGTGAGAATTTAGCCCCGTTTTAGGTTAATTTAATGTGCGAAATAACAGCTGTCCTTAAGTTTCTGACAGGTTCCGCTGTGGAAAAGACGCTTAAAACCAATTATATAAGGAAATTCTCAAAAGAGGCGCCTTTTTCCCATCAACCTTGTTTATATTAGCAACCTTATCGGAAATGATTTCATCTTTACAGAGATCATAAGGAATGGTTTCGAATTGACAGAAGCCACACATTAGGCTCCTGCATGTTCAATTGATGAATGTCCAACATCGAAAGCTTCAGATATCCCAAGACAAATCAACATAATAAGGAAAATGATCTGAAGCGTACCGTCCCTCAAACTGGTCGTGAATAATCCGAGCATCCACAATGTGCGGCGGAACGGTGGTCAATATCCAGTCGATTCGGCTTTTTTGAGGTATTCCGGTAAAAGCGTGGTGGGTGAAGCTCTCTTTCCCTTCAGGATGCCCCAGGGCCTGCCAGGAATCTGAAAGCCCGGTTTCTTTATTTGCCAGGACCACATGGGCGTCTGAATCCGGATCATCATTGAAATCTCCCATAAGAATCACTGGAACGGCTCTTTCGCGAACCCATCGCGCGATGATTTCGGCTTGTTTCAAGCGGGCCATCCGGCCCATGTGATCCAGATGGGTGACCGCCACCGAAAAAACCTGTCCGGATTCCAACGCTTCCACTGTGGCAATGCTCAGCATACGGGGAAAAGCGCTGTCCCAGTTCTTGCTGCGATGGATTTCGGGCGTTTTGGAGAGCCAGAATTCATCGCCTTCCATAATTCGAAATAGGTCTTTTTTAAAAAACAGGGTGGGGTACTGGCAGGTGTCGTCCAGCACGCGTGAAGCCGTGTGCATGCCATAGCCGGAAAGACTCTCTTCGAGATAATCCAACTGAGACAAACGCCCTTCCTGGGTCCCCAGGATATCCGGCGAATACTGCTCAATCAATTTCACCACCAAATGACGTCGGTAATTCCAGGCATTGCTTCCATCTTGGTCGTTTTCAAAACGGAGGTTAAAAGTCATCACACGCATGGATTTTTTGATTTCCTCTCTTATTTTTATTTCCCTCTAACCGTAGGGGGAATCCCTTCCGGTTGCCCTTCGTTTTGGGTATCCGCAAGGAGTACCCCTACCC
>JAGHDR010000064.1 GCA_021159825.1 Deltaproteobacteria bacterium
CGGCTGTCAATTCCGGGTCCAGTACCATCTGGTCGAACACCGTATAATCGGAATTTAAACCCAGCTTTTTTTCAGGACCCGACAAAACGGTGGTTCGGGACACCTCAGCCCCGGTACCCGAAAGTGTCGGGATTCCCACATGATAGACAGCCGGATTTTTGATAAGGTCCCACCCCTGATATTCCGCTGAAGAACCGGGATTGGTCAGCATCAGAGAAACGGCTTTAGCCAGATCCATGGTGCTCCCCCCGCCGATGCCGATCACCCCATCCGGCAAACGGTCTTTGGCCTCCTTGACCTGATGGGTCAAATCGTCCACGTAACGGGTGGTCGGTTCATGGTCCACATTCACCCATATGAGCAAATCCTCAGCGCCTGCGGGGATACTGTCCTTAAGGGGCTCTTCCATGAAAACATCGTCCACCAGAAAAACCATGAATCCATCCGTCCCTTTTCTTTGTTCAACCAGGAGATCAGAGAGTTGCGCAAAACATCCCCGGCCAAAAATAACGCGGGAAACGGTTTTGAAATTTTGAAACATATTTATACCATCCTGTATAGGTTATCGGCTCAAAACAGCCGTCATTCCGTTGATTCGCCGGGCAATATCATCTTGGGTCCAGGAAAGCTTGATGAGCATGGAAATGGTCCTGCCCATGATGCTGTCCGATTGGGTCAGATTCAGTTTCTCATAGTCGGGACGGGTTTCAAAGAGAGTCAGGGGAAGGGGCGCCGCCGACTTCAGCCCGAGAATATGATCCCACTGACGCACATAATGCCAGTTGTTGTGGTACCAGTAGAAACAACCGTCCACCCCGGCAGCAGCAAGTTCATCAGATACCTTTGCAGCAACCGCTTCTTCAGGCAGGAAAAATGAGAGGAATGTCGCAGAGTCCCCCGCTTCATCGGGGATTTTTCTGAATTCCAAACCTGGAATCCGGCCGAGCGCTGCTTTGATTTCTTTTTTGTGAGCACGCTGAATTTTGAGCATCCGGTCCAGCTTTCTCAACTGGGCCAACCCCACCGCCGCATTCAATTCGCTGATCCGAAAGTTTGCGCCCATAATGGCATGCCCTTCCGCACCCCGGTCATTGCCCACATGATCGTGACCGTGATCCGCGTAAGCATCGGCAATTTCATAGAGTTTACGATCATCGGTAACCATGCAACCCCCTTCCCCGCAGGTAATGGTTTTGACGGGATCAAAAGAAAAGCAGCCGACTTTACCGAATGTTCCTAAATATTTTCCATTAAATGAGCCCCCCAGGGCCTGGCAAGCATCCTCTATCAAAGTGACACCTTTTTGATCGCAAAAGGCCTTGATCCGATCTATTTCAGCCATTGCACCGCACATATGCACCACCAACACCGCTTTCGTGCGCGGGGTCAGCGCTTTTTCAAGGGATTCGGGGTCCAGGCACAGGGTTTCATCAATGTCGGCAAAAACCGGTACCGCACCTGCCGACATCACCGCTTCAATCGTCGCCACAAAGGTGAACGGTGGAACGATGACTTCATCCCCCACAACCACACCGCAGGCAGCCAATGCAACGGAAAGGGCCGCGGTTCCGCTGGAACAGAGATGGCAATGGCCTGCTCCGATTTTTTCGGCCAGTTCCTTTTCAAAGGTTTCGGCCTTCCAGTGATTGTTTCGAGCCTGATCAAAACCGTATCGAAACAAAACGCCTGAATCGAGAACGTCCTGCACCTCTTTTCGCTCTTCATCCCCAAATACTTCAAAACCGGGCATACAAACCCCTCCTTAAAAATAGAAATATTCCGTACTTCTAGGAGATCGTATCGTTTCATGTCAAGGGAAAAGGTAGGGGCACGGTGCGCCGTACCCCTACCTTTTTCGCTTGAATATCTCCATTTTTTCAGGTATATTGGTTGAGCGTAATACGTACGGTAAGCATTCCATGTTTTCCCTTAACTTTAGGGATGTGGCATTCAGGGGCAAAATGACATATTTCAGGGTTGCGTCCAAACGAAGATCAATGGGCCGATCCCAGCTGCTCGGGATCCTCCGGATTCTTATGGCAATCATGGTTTCAGTAATTCTGCTCTGCGGATGCCGGAAGCCGCTCCCCGAGTTAGACCCGAACCGTTATGCGTCCTCATCCCCCGGAAAATATTACAAAAGTGACACAAAACCCAAAACGACCCCTCCCCTTCCCCTGGAAAAAAACACAACCCTTGATACCGAAAATCTGAAACCGACGGCCAAAAAGCTAACGCTTTCGGATCTTGTGGATGTGGCCCTTCGCATCAACCCGTCAACCCAGTCGTCCTGGGAGCAGGCCCGGGCGGCAGCAGCGGATTGGGCCGTATCACGAGGAGACTATTACCCCAACATCAGCGGGGATGCGAGCGGAACGGGTATGGGCGGCGGCGATTCCAGCGGGTATTACGGCAGTGGGGGGCTAAGCCTGAGTTACCTGCTGCTGGATTTCGGGGACCGGGCCACCACGGCGGAAAGCGCTCGCCAGGCGCTCATGGCGACCAACTGGAATCATAACCAGAGTATTCAGGACATCCTTCGTAATGTGCCCCAGGCCTACTACACCTATCCGGGCAACCGGGCGCAGGTTCGGGCATCCAAAAGCGATCTTGAGGAAGCCCTGACCAGCCTCAAGTCCACGGAGCAAAGAAAAAATGCCGGCGTCAGCACCATAGCGGACGTACTCCAGGCTCGCGCCAGGAAGGCATGACCTACATGTCTTCCATCAGTTCCAACGACGGCACCAGCGATATTACCGTTACTTTTGACATCGGCTACGATTTGGACATTGCCGCCGTAGACGTTCAGAACCGGGTAACCATGGCCCAGCCACAGATACCCAATGATGTTCGAAAATTCGGAGTTACCACCCAGAAACAATCGACCGATTTTGTGGTGATTACCTCCCTTTATTCGCCTGACAACACCTTCGACGACCTGTTTCTCAGCAACTACGCCGCCATCAACATTGTGGACACGCTGAAACGGCTTCCCGGCGTGGGGGACGTTCAGATCCTCGGTGAAAAAAAATACGCCATGCGCTTGTGGCTCAACCCGGACAAACTGACCGCCATGGAGATGACCGCCATGGACGTTATCGCCGCCGTTCAGGAACAGAATATTCAGGTGGCCGCCGGGAAAATCGGCGATGCGCCCAGCCCTCCGGAACAAACGTTCACCTATTCCATCAACACCCTGGGCAGATTGTCCTCGCCCGAGCAATTTGAGGACATCATCATTCGAACCCGCACGGACGGTTCCGTGGTGCGGGTCAAGGATGTGGGACGAGTGGAGCTGGGAGCGGAAAACTACGGCTGGTTCGGGCACTTAAACGGCGGTAAAGCCGCCCTTATCGGTGTTTTTCAATTGCCGGGCGCCAATGCGCTGCAAGTGGCCAAAGAAGTTTACGCCAACATGGAACGGCTCTCAGAACGATTTCCGCAGGGACTCAAGTACACAATCAGTTACGACACCACACTTTTTGTCAAGGAATCCATCAAGGAGGTCGTCAAGACGCTCCTGATCGCCATGGTGCTGGTATTTCTGGTGGTCTATGTTTTTCTTCAGAACTGGCGGGCCACCATGATCCCCGCCATCGCCATTCCCGTATCCCTCGTGGGAACATTTGCAGTCCTTAAAGCCTTCGGATTTTCCATCAACACCCTGACCCTGTTCGGGCTGGTGTTGGTCATCGGCATCGTGGTGGACGACGCCATTATCGTGGTGGAAAACGCCTCCCGCTGTATTGATGAAAAAGGCATGGCACCCAAAGAAGCCACCAAGGAAGCCATGCACGAAGTCGTCGGCCCCATCATCGCCACAACGCTGGTCCTCATGGCCGTGTTTATCCCCGTAGCCTTCATGCCCGGCATTACCGGACAACTCTATCGACAGTTCGCCCTCACCATCGCTTTTTCCGTGTGCATCTCCGCCATTAACGCCCTGACCCTCAGCCCTGCCCTGTGTGCGGCCCTGCTCAGGAAAACCCCAAAAAAACAGAGTTGGTTTTTTCGAAAATTCAACCAGGCCTTTGAATGGTCCAGGAGCCATTACCTGAGAGGGGTCGGATGGCTCATCAAGGCCTGGGTATTGGTCCTGCTGGTTTTTGCAGGACTCGTGTTTGCCGCCTACACCATGTTCAAGATAGTTCCCACGGGATTTGTACCCTCTGAAGATCAGGGATATTTCTTTGCAATGATCGAGTCGCCTGAAGGTACATCTCTTGATCGAACCGGTAAGGTACGTCGCTTGGTGGAAGACATCCTTAAAAAAACGCCCGGCGTTAAAAACGTTGTGATGGTCGGAGGTTACAACCTGCTCAACTCCGCCATGGACCCATCATCGGCCGCCTCTTTTGTGATGCTCGATCCATGGGACGAAAGAAAAACCCCCGAGCTGAGTCTTGACGGCATCATGGGCGCTTTTATGGCCCAAACACAGGCAATCAACGAGGCGATCATCATCCCCTTTCCCCCGCCTCCTATCCAGGGCCTCAGCACCACCGGCGGGTTTGAATATGAGCTCCAGGATCTTACGGGCGGAAGTTTGGTCGAACTTCGCACCACGGCTGGGTCATGCCCCTCATGATTATGCTGGCGGTCCCCCTGGCCATTCTGGGGGCGCTTCTGGCCCAGCACATTCGTGGACTCGACAATGATGTTTACTGCCAAATCGGGCTGGTGGTACTCATTGGTCTGGCAAGCAAGAACGCCATTTTGATTGTAGAGTTTGCCCGTGGCCTGAGGGAACAGGGAAAATCCATCGTAGAAGCGGCTGTTCAGGCCTCCCGTGAACGGGTGCGGCCCATCTTGATGACCGCCTTTGCCTTTATTCTCGGGGTGTTCCCCATGGTAATCGCCACAGGTGCGGGGGCTGCCAGCCGACACTCTCTGGGTACCGCCGTATTCGGCGGTATGATCGCCTCCACCTTCCTGAGCCTGGTGCTGGTGCCGGTGCTGTACGTGGTTCTCGAAAGGCTCAGGGAACGAAAGGGAAAGGGGATAGAAAAAAACGGCGACGCTGGTGAACCGAAGATTTCCAACGGAGGGGAAAACCCTTCAAAAGCCTGATTTAAAGGAGGCACTGAAATGAAATTCCTAAAACCCTTATTTTTCCTGACAGGCATCTTCATAGCCCTGTGGGTTATCCCGGGATGCCTGGGAAACTACGGCAAAATCAGACCGGCATCCGGTGATCATAACGTAACCCTTCAAGAGCTGAAGGAAAACTGGGAAAATTACGATATCCTTTATGCCGGACTCGCAACCGATGCACCCTCCGCCATAATGTTCGGCCCAAGAGAAGACGGAAAACGCCTGATCGGTAAAAAATGGATGCCCGTGACCGGCCGGTCTGTTGTTGAGGAAATCATCGAGTGGCTGAATGCTTATGTGAATTTTCCACCCACCCTCTATGAAATCCTGAGCCCGGATAATGTCTTTTTCGGCTACATCTATACCTCACCGGCAGAACAGATTGTCATCAAACAGATTGATTCCGAAACCCTGGAGTTGGAAAACATTCCACTGCCGCCCATTGATTACGGTCCGGGCGGAGGATGGAGGTAAAATGCCCCCGATACTCGCTATCGTTGGACGGCCCAACGTGGGAAAATCAACGCTATTCAACCGCCTGACGCGATCGAAAAGGGCCCTGGTGGATGATCGTCCGGGCATTACCCGGGATCGACTACATGGGGTCATTACCCATGAGGGCCTTCAAATGACCCTGGTGGATACGGGTGGTTTTGAGGATCTCGGTCAGGACCCCCTTCAAAGGGGGGTGAGGGCACAGGTGGAAACGGCCATTTCTGAAGCGGATCGGGTCATTTTCATGGTGGACGGCCGCGAGGGGGTCTTGCCGGGCGATGAGGAAATGGCCCGTATATTGCGGCGAACTCAAAAAAAGATCTTTCTGGCTGCCAACAAAATCGACGGCCCTGAAAAAGAGCACCTGGCCAACGATTTTTATCAACTGGGCTACGAAACGGTTTATGCACTTTCAGCGGCTCATGGTTATGGCGTCAAGGCGCTTCTTCATGAGCTAACCAAAGGCCTTTCCCCGTCCCCGGATACTTCAGAGAACGCTGACGAGATTCGCGTGGCGGTTCTGGGGAAACCCAACGTGGGAAAGTCATCCCTCATCAACCGAATTCTCAAGACCGATCGGCTGGTGGTCAGCGCATTGCCCGGAACCACCCGCGATACGGTGGACGCGATCTTTTCTTATGGCGGCAGAAAATATCTTCTCATCGATACCGCCGGCATACGCCGAAAAAGCCGGGTCAGGGAAAAAGTCGATAAATTTTCCATGATCAAAGCCATTAAAAGCCTGGATCGCTGCCACGTGGCGGTGCTTTTGCTGGATGGCGCGGAAGGGGTTTCAGACCAGGATGCGCGCATCTGCGGTTACGCATTTGAAAAAGGGCGGGGTCTTGTTGTAGCGGTCAATAAATGGGATTTAATCAAAGGGGATGCGGAAAAAAAGGATCAATTGGAAAGGGGCATTCAAAGACAACTGAAATTCATTGCTTTCGCTCCCAGAATCAACCTATCCGCCCTCACCGGTGAGCGCGTCATAAAGCTGTTCTCCGGAATTGATTCGGTTTATGATCAGTTCTCGAGACGGATCAGCACAGCCCTTGTGAACCGGGCCATCCAGGAGGTCATCGAAAAACATCCGCCCCCCAGAATCGGCCGTGGAAGACTCAAGTTTTACTATGCCACCCAGACCCGCACAAAGCCGCCCACATTTACGGTGTTCGTCAACAGGCCGGATATGCTTCATTTCTCTTACGAACGCTTTTTAAACAATCAGTTGCGGATTCACCTGGGGCTTACCCGAACCTCCATAAAACTGATATTCAGAGAAAGATAGAAAAAGGATTTCCACTATTGTCGCAGAAGCGGTAATAGCGCAAAGAGATTATCCCCCGCAAAAAGGTGTGCAAGGCTAAACATGGGACCCACCAGTATCCGGCTGATAATTCCGGTGTGAGCAAAATTATCCAGCATAATGACGCCGATAAGAACCAGGGGTCCGTAGCGCCCCCACTTTCGAAATTTTATTGCCGCTTCGCGAGGAAGAATGTTTTCGAGAACATGCGACCCGTCCAAGGGTGGAAGGGGCAGAAGGTTAAAAAGACCCAGGCCAAGATTCATGAGGATGAGCCATAGCAGGGCCTGCAGGTAAACCTCTATGGGAAGCACCAGGAACCGGATCAGCATTCCGGCAACGAGTGCGACGCACATGTTGGCCGCGGGGCCTGCAAGGGCCATGAGAATCACATCTTTTCGGGTGTTCTTGAAATACCGGATATCCACGGGGACCGGTTTAGCCCAACCGAAATTGAACAAAAAGAGGCAGATGGCCCCCAGGGGGTCGATATGAGTGAGGGGATTAAACGATAATCGTCCCATCTGCTTTGCTGTGGGATCCCCCAGTTGGAAAGCGACACGACCATGGGCGTACTCATGAATGGTAATGGCGAAGAGCAGTACCGGAATTTTGACGATCCACTGTGAAATATCGAAAGACATCTTTGGACTCTTTAGGCAACCCATTTTCATGATGCTGCATTGACAAACGTTTATTTCAGGCACTACATAACAGCAAATCATGGTTGCGGCAAGCGAGAAAAAATGATTCCCCCTTTCCTTGTTCTAAAAGGATGCCTTCCGGTTGCTTTTTTTTAAGAGAGTTGATAAATTAAAGAAGGCTGAAAAGAACAGATCAAAAATCACGTCGAAAAAAAATATCACGACGGGTGTATCTGCCGCGGGCATGCCCGCTGCCAGGGGACAAGAGAAAAAAGGAACTCCGCACATGCGACGGGAAAGAATAAAAATTGATCTTCTGATTCATGATCTAAAGGTCCCACTTGCCGTGATTGAGGCAGGCCTGACTTCAATGATGAACCGGCAGGAAAAATATGGACCCATTACAGAAAAACAGGAACGTGTTTTCAAGCGCGCGCTTCGAAACACGAAAGTCCTCAAGACCCTGGTTGGCGATGCGCTTGAGTTGGGAAGATCCAGGGAAGGCATTGTGTTCTTTTCCAATTTTCCATTGGCCGATTTGATTAAGGAAACCTTGGTGGAAATTTTGGATCTGACCGATACTGTCATATCCGAAAAGCTCAGGAAATGTGAAAACCTGATGCATTTCAAGAAAACACTCGAAGAAAAGGGCATCATACTTTCTATTGATGAAGCGCTGTGGGGACAGAAAATCCGCCAGGACGAGACAAAAATCAAACAGATTTTGAGAAACCTCCTGAACAATGCACTAAAATATCGAAAAAGCCGTGTTGCGCTAAACGTTAACTGCGAGAGAGGTTTTGTCATTTTTTCGGTACAAGACGATGGTGCGGGAATTCCGGCTGCCTACCACAAGAAGATTTTTGATTGTTATTTCCAGCTGGATGCGACCAGTACCTGCAATGTCAGAGGTCACGGACTGGGCTTGGCCGGCGTGATGGTTCTGGTGGAAGATATGGGGGGTGAAATGCTACTGAACAGTGATGAGGGGCAGGGAGCGAAATTCATCGTCAAAATACCCCTCATGGTCGACACATAAAGGCTCTTTTTTCCGTCCTTACATAATATCTTTCAACTCACTCCGGGTGGGTCGATACTTATTGTCAAACTCCTTCCAGAATTCTTTATGTTTATCTTTCCAGCCCTTTCCGAATTTCCGATCAAAGGAAGGTTCAAGTTTCCCAAACCAGTCCGCCGGTTTATCCGAACCCCCTTCGACCGTACGCAGGACATCCGCCACATAGGTTTCAATTTCGGAGATCTTGTCTTTGGGCACGTAACTTCGGGCGCCGCCGGTTATGGATTTCACCAGGTTTTCCGGATTCACCGCATGGGCCGTGAGCATCAATGCCGGGATCCCCTTTTCATTTGTCATTTTAAGGAGTTCGTAACCGTTAACTCCCATGATATCCAAAATGGCCAGGTCGTACTGGTTTCTATTCAAGAACTTCTGAGCTGTTTCGAAATTTAGCGCGGTATCAATAAAACACATGTCCAGTATTTCCACCAAAGTCTCTAATATGTCTGGTTCATCGTCAACAATCAGAACCCTTTTTCCTTTAAGGATCTCTTCCATTTACAGCCCCTTCCTCACGGTGTCGAAATTGGGTTGATACTAACCTTATGGAACCTTTGCAGTCAATATTTTTGTTCCATCCACAGCATTTTCAAA
>JAGHDR010000074.1 GCA_021159825.1 Deltaproteobacteria bacterium
AAGAAGTCACCGACAGCTGGCTGAGAGGAATTGAGTATCGTGACAGTGTCGACATCGTTGACGAAACTATGCAACTGGCGGCTGAAAACTTCATCTTGGCTGACAAGCGCTATAAAGCTGGTCTCAATGACATGATCGAATACAATGACGCCCAGCTCAGCCTGACCCGCTCCCAGTCGAGTTTGGTTACCGCTTACTATGATTACTTAACGGCTTTGGCCCGAATTGAAAATGCGATTGGTGTGGTTCCGGGATTGACATTGCAGGAAACTAAATAACTACAAACAAATAAAACAAGGACTTTCACATGAAACGCCTACTTATTATTGCCTTGACAACAATCCTGCTGACAATTCCAATGGTAGGCCTTTGCAAAGACAAAAAGGAGCAGAGTGCCTCCGCAAAACCAGCCTTGCCGGTCGAAGTAATTGTTGTTAAAAAAGAACCCATTCCAATCTGGTTTGAATTTACCGGCAAGACCGAAGCCTCCAAAAGTGTTGAGGTTCGGGCTCGGGTAACCGGCATTTTCGAGAAGGTTCTTTTTCAGGAGGGTGCTTTTGTCAAAAAAGGAGTACCTCTTTTTGAAATTGAGAAGAACAGCTATCTGGACGACCTGCACCAGGCCCAGGCTCGGCGCCGAAGAGACCAAGCTACCCTCGACTTGGCGACCGCCAATGTCAAACGTTTTGAACCTTTAGTTGCCGAAGGCCTGGCGCCGCGAATCACTCTTGAAGAGTATCAAGCCAAAAGAAATGAACTCCTGGCGGTGGTTGAAGCTGATGATGCCGTTATCCGAACCGCAAAACTTAATTTGAGTTACACCACCGTCCGAGCCCCGATCAGTGGACGCATCAGCCGTCTCCACGTTGATGTTGGCAACGTTGTTGGCTTCGGGGAAAAAACCGTACTTACAACCATGCTCTCCGATAATCCGATGTACGCCTATTTCAGGCCAACCGAGGAAGAGTACCAGATCATGCGCAAGTTTGCTTCGAAAGAGGTGCTTGATGCCCGGCTTCGGGTACCGAGCCAGCGTAACGTTATTAAACGTGATCCATTTACCGGAAAAGTTGATTTCACCGATAACCGGGTTGATGCGATGACTGGTACGATAACCATGAGGGTTTCGGTCGCCAATCCCGAATACCTGCTTTTGGAAGGAACCTTTGTCTACGCCGACATTTTTTTGACTGACAAAATTGCGTTTTTCATGGTACCGCCCAACGTTGTTCTTGAAGATCAACAGGGGGGATTCGTCTATGTCGTCGATGAAAAAAACCGAGCTAAAAGAGTTAATGTAAAACGTGGATTTGAGGGACGTCACTACCTTGAAATCACCGAGGGGCTTGATGACGGAACTCAAGTTATCATTTCGGCATTGACCAAATTACGACCCGGAATGAGTGTTGCCGCCAAAGATACAACCTCAACTAAAGGGGTTATGGCAGTTTTGAGGAAAGCGAAGATGGGTGGGGAGAAGGAGTAATTATGTTCTCGGTTTTTTTCATCAAACGCCCGATCTTTGCGATGGTCATCTCCCTGCTCATTGTTCTGGGGGGCCTGGTTTCTATCGGCATCCTGCCGATTCAGGAATATCCTGATGTCACCCCGCCGACAGTAGTGGTCAATGCCGTTTATGTTGGTGCTAACGCCGCAACGGTTGAAAAGAGTGTTACCCGGCCTTTAGAGGATAAGATCAACGGTGTTAACGGTATGATCTATATGGACTCCTCAAGTACCAGTTCCGGGACATCAACCATCAATATCTACTTTGAACCTGGTTATGATCTCGATATCGCGGCCGTAGATGTCCAGAACAAAGTCTCGATGGCGACCCCGCAGCTACCCTCGGAAGTGACCCAGCAGGGGGTTGTGGTTGATAAAAAATCACCGTCCACCGTCTGTTATGTGGCGATCTCTGGAGATGAACGTTACGATGAGAGTTTTCTCAATAATTTTGCCAACCTGAACGTTCTCGACGAATTAAGGAGGATTAAAGGTGTAGGCAAGGCCGAGATCCTCGGCGAAAAAAAATATGCGATGCGGATTTGGCTTGATCCTGACCGAATAAAATCACTGGGTTTAAGCCCAGCTGAAATCGTGGCGGCGATAAAATCCCAGAACCGCCAGGCCGCCATCGGCAAGATCGGAGCACCGCCGAGCTTTAAGGATCAGCAGGTCGAGTTTACCCTGACCACCGTAGGCCAGCTTGAACAAGTCAAAGAGTTCGCCAATATTGTTATCAAAACCAGTGCAGACGGCGGTTTGGTCTACATGAAAGATGTGGCTAAGATCGAGTTGGGATCAGAAAAATATGAGTGGAATGCCCTGCTCAACCGGAAGCCGGCCGCTATCATCAGTATCTCGCAGCTGCCGGGTTCCAACTCACTGGAGATCAAAAAACAGGTCGCCGCCAAACTTAAGTTACTGGAAAACCGTTTTCCTGACGGGGTCAAGGCCACAATCCCCTTTGCCCCCCGGCTGTTTGTTGGGGTTGCGATGAAAAACGTCTTCCCCACCCTCTGATTTACATTTTTGTGGGG
>JAGHDR010000023.1 GCA_021159825.1 Deltaproteobacteria bacterium
CAGCGTTGGAAGTCTATACCGGCCGTGTAGTTGGTAATCTTTCGTAATTTGGTAGTCATTGTTCGTTTTCCTATGATTTTGGCTGGTCATCCACCCGATACGGATATAGTATCGCATAATATGAGATAAGTAAAGGAAAATCGGTATACTTGCACATAATTACAATAGTGCTAGAATCACGATAATCAACTTTTTACAGGGTTTGCAATGGGAACGAACAGCAAAAAACGCCCCGGTAAAAAGGAACGTCAGCAATTCGGTAATGGTGATCGCGTAAGCGATGTAAAACCGGCTTCTCAACAGGGGTCATCCGATGAAAAACCAGCCGAAAGTCAAATTCTTCAACGGGTTAATCGAGAAAGCGGGGTCGGCAGATAATGCTGATGGTCTGTTCACGTTATACAATACAGCGACCAAAGACCGTGACGGTGACACCATCGCAGAAGACGGTTTCGATCTCACTCAGTTCAAACGTAATAGTGTAGCTCTCTTCATGCACGATCACCAGAAGCCTATCGGCACCTGGTCGGACATCAAGATGGAAGGCGCACGTCTGGTTGCCAAGTTACATCTCGGTCAGACCAATCTAGCAAAGATGGTTCGACAACTCATTTCGGAAGGCACACTCAAAGCAGTCTCTGTTGGCTTCCTACCCAAATCCTATGATGCACAGTACGACGATAAAGATCGTTTCGTCGGCTATCATTTCACTTCAGTGGAATTGATCGAGGCATCTCTTGTATCCGTCCCCTCTCACCCTGACGCATTGCTGATGGCGAAGAGTTATGGGCTTTCGGATACCGAACAAAAACTGTTCTTCAACACGACACTTGCTGCGGTTGAAGAGAAAACTCGCGAAAAGACAGACCTCAGGGCTTCCCTTGACGCAACATTAAATCGTATAACGGAGATATTATGAATATCGCACAAAAAATAACGGCCAAGCGCGAGCATTTGGTCAGCATCAAGGATGCACTGACAATCCTTAAAGCATTGTCGGAAGACGGTGAAGATTCGTTTGAATACTCAGATGACCAAATCACTGAGATGACAACCCTTTCAGAAGAGTCTGAAACTACCATCAAATCTATCGAGTCGTTAGAGAAGATGGAAACTGCACTGGCTGCTAAAGCCGAGCCGGTTCGTACTCACATGGGTCACAATGCCCCTGCTGCTAAGAAAGATGTACCGATGGATCTGATGACTAAATCAGCCGTCTGTTCTCTGCTTGGTTTCGTGCAGAGCAAATCTGCTGAACAGGTTGCGAGTGAAATCTACAAGGGCGAGATGGATACCATCAACGCTTACACTAAAGGTGTTGCTATCCATAAGACGGCTGTCATGGGTGCTGATACTACAACGGCCACATGGGCTGCTGAGTTGGTTCGCCAACAATACGCTGAGTTCATGGATCTGTTACAGCCAGTGTCTGTCTTTGCGCGTTTATCTGCAATGGGCATCACCGTTGACTTAACTAACGGCCCGGTAACTTTCCCATCACGTACCAATGCAGCAAACGCATCCGGTTCCTGGGTCGGTGAGCAAGGCGTTATTCCATTGGGCAAACTGTCTCTGGCATCTAAGACGATGTCACCAACTAAGTTGGCTGTAATAATGGCAATGTCTCGTGAAATTATCTCTCAGTCTGTTCCACAGATTGAAGGTATCGTTCGCCAGGCTATCATCGATGACACAGCGATCACACTGGATAACAACTTCCTGGATGCTAGTGCAGCGGTTGCCGGTGTTCGTCCTGCTGGTATCCTGGCAGGTCTTGGTGCTATCGCTCCTGCTGGTGGCGGCACGGTTGCAAACATCATCGCTGACATCAAGTCAGTTATTGCACCGATGTTGAGTGCCAATATGGGCGCGAAGCCTGTCTTGCTGATGAACAGCAATACGCTTCTGACATTAGCGTCTCTACCAAGCTCTGTCGGTACATTCGTGTTCCGTGATGAAATCACTGGTTCAGGTACGTTACTGGGTATTCCAGTGGTCACATCAACCACTATCCCGGCCACTATGTTAATCGGTCTGGATGCGGCAGCGTTGGGTTACGGCATGGGTGCGCCTGAGTTTGCGACATCCGAGTCTGCAACATTGACCATGGCTAACGCTGATGGTACTGCGCCTACACAGGCAACTGACGGTGCGGGTGGTCTTGGTACTGCCGGTGAAGTGAAACCTGATGGCGGTATCTCTGTTGTTGGTGGTGCTGATTCTGGCGCGGCTACAGCCGGTTACCAGGCTCAGTCAATGTTCCAAACTTACCAACTTGCACTTCGTATGGTTCTTCCTGCGAACTGGATGGCGGTTCGTGTCGGTGGCATTGGTCACATTGCAGCTCTACCTTGGTAATAGCTGAGTAGTTTAGATTCGGGGGCTGTTAATTCAGCCCTCGAACCTATTAACTTAAGTGAGTAAATATTATGACTATTCGGATCGGTTACAGAAATCAGCGGTATGACGATATTGTCCCGCTTTATATTGAGATAAATGCGAAATTCGTATTTAACAGATTAACAAGCAAGCTAATGGATAAGCCTGCTCTCGTGGCGGCAATGGCTGCAGATGGCCATACGCCACATGCAAATGAAATTGCGCCACCTTCTCCCGGTTGGGCGAGAAGTAACGGGTGGACTTACCCCGTTCCACCGTACCCATCAACAACAGCAACGGCAGGTAAACCTGGATCTTTTGACCATGATATTCCTGCTGACCTTGTGGCCATCAAAGCTCTCGGTGCATTGGGTAATACAACGAAGTGGACTGTCGATCAATGGGTTGTCCTCGCTGACGCGTCATTGGCGCATTGGAATGGAACAACCTGGGTAGTTGGTAAAGCTCCAGCATAAAAATATAAACTCTGAGGTTTATGATGTCTAAGACAAAAACGGTAGAAGCAATAATCACGATCTGGGATGGCGAAGAATTTACACAAGTTCCCGTGTCCAAGGCACGTAAACTGGAAGAGGTTGGCAAGTGTCAGGTGTTAGACGGTAATCAGGGTGAGCTGAAGTTCGCTGCTGATTTCGCTAAGTCAGCACCTTCACCGGCAGACCGACCTTCGATTGAAGAGAAGACAGTAAAGAAGCCTGCGAAGAAAAAGAAAGTTAGCAAATGAGACTCTCCGCGAGAATCAAGAACTTCCTCGGCTGGAATAGTGCCGAAGACGGTGGTGCGATTCCTCCGTGGTACCCGCAGAACTTCTGGCAGAAGA